>JAYTHD010000227.1:0-3540 GCA_043732975.1 Verrucomicrobiota bacterium | reverse complement strand
GGTTGTCCGGGGAAAAATTGATGGAATGCGCATGCGGCTCTTTCTGGCGGTTCGGATCAATGCTCGAGCCACGATGCTGGAAAAAAGTGCCACTGGCGCCCACGGATCCGTCGGCCTGGATCGGCAGGGAACCCACGCTGCCGCCACCATAGTTGGCAAAACCCACATGACGTCCGGCCGCATCCACGTTGAGATGACAAGGCCCGTCGCCCGTCGTGGAATTGACACCCAGAAACGTCAATTTCCCGGTGATCGCATCGATCTGATAAGCGGAGATGGAGCCGGCGCGGGTGTTTTTGAAATCCGCCACCTCGTTCACGGCGTACAAGTATCGGCCACCGGGATGGAGGGCGAGAAAGGTGGGGTTGGGCGTTTCGGCGACGAGACCGATCTCCTCGATCACGCCGCTGGTCGTGTCCAGGCGATAGGCGTGGATGCCCTTGGATTGGGTGCCGGTATAGGTGCCGACGTAGGCGAGATAAGTCTTGGCTTCGGCCGTGAAGCCGGCGGCCAGGCCCAAGAGGGGAAGCAGCGGGAGAATCTTCATGCCGGAAGCAAAGCGCCTGCGCCCCGGCCAGCGCAAGGGCGGACACGCCTCCGGCAGTGTTCGCGGGGCGATCAGTTCCGCCTAACACTACGGTGGCACTTTCAGAAAATGAACCGCGGATGGCGCGGATAACGTAGATACGGAACCCCACTTTTCGAGTCCATCCGCGTTCTCCGTGTCATCCGTGGTCAAAATTCTGCGGAAATGTCGCTGGAGTGCTAATCCCAATTTCCCCTGCGGCGCGGTCTCGCTATGATCGGGGTCCGATGACGTGCTCGCCATCCCGCGAAGAATTCTTGAAGCTGAGCGCGCAGGGGAATTGCATTCCGATCACCTGCACGTTGCTGGCTGATTTCGAAACCCCGCTCTCGGCCTATACCAAGCTGCGGGGCGGCGGTGAATCGTTCCTGTTTGAATCCGTGGAAGGTGGCGAACATCTGGGGCGGTATTCGTTTGTCGGTTGCGGACCGCGTTCGGTCATCAAGCAGTTCGGCGACCGGGTGTCGGTGACCCAGAACGGACAGGTGATCGAGACGTTCACCGTGACGCCCAACCCAAAGGACTCCACCCAGGTGCGCGATGGTCTGGTCGTGGTGGAACGGGTGCTGGCCCGTTATCGCGCGGTGCCCGTTCCCGGTCAGCCGCGGTTTGTCGGCGGCGCCATCGGCTTCCTCGGCTATGAGTTTATCCACGATGTCGAGCCGGTGGTGCCGCGTCCGCCGCAGGACGACCTGGGGACACCAGTGATGTATTATCTCATTGCCGATCAATTGCTGGTGTTCGATCGCGCACGCCAAACTCTGACGGTCATCGTCAACGCCATCCTGGAGCCGGGCTCGAGTTCCGAAGAATACTATGACGACGCGTTGTCGGAGATCGAGCGCCTGGTGGAATTGCTCCGGGAACCCCTGCATGTGGCTCCCGTGATGTTGTCGGACGACGAGCCGGAGCCCGCGGCCTTCCGCTCCAACACGACCCGGGCCCAATTCGAGGAAAATGTGCGGCAGGCCCAGAAATACATCCGCGCTGGCGACATCATTCAAGTGGTGGGTTCGCAACGGTTCAGCGTGCCGATGTCAGCCGGCCCGCTGGATCTGTACCGGGCCGTGCGAACGATCAACCCGTCCCCGTACATGTTTCTGCTGGAATTGACCGGGTTTTCACTGGTGGGTGCGTCGCCGGAATTGCATGTGCGCTGTGTCGATCGCGAGGTGGAGATCCGTCCGATTGCCGGCACGCGGAAGCGCGGTGTGACGGCGGAGGAGGATGTGGCGCTGGAGCGGGAATTGCTGGCGGATCCCAAGGAACGCGCCGAACACGTCATGCTCGTCGATCTCGCCCGCAACGATATCGGGCGCGTCTGCGACTACGGCTCGGTGAAGGTCGCGGACCTCATGATCATCGAGCGTTACAGTCATGTGATGCACATCGTTTCGCAGGTGAACGGCCGGCTGCGGGCGGATCAATCGGGGTTCGATCTGATGCGGACCACGTTCCCGGCGGGCACCCTTTCCGGCGCTCCGAAAATCCGCGCCATGCAGATCATCGCCGAGCTTGAGCGCACCGCCCGCGGGCCGTACGGCGGCTGCGTGGGCTATTTCGGATTCGACGGCAACTCGGATCATTGCATCACGATCCGCACCGCCCTGGTGAAGGACGGCGTGGCGCACGTCCAGGCCGGCGGGGGCTGGGTGAATGATTCCGACCCGGCGGCGGAGTTCGAGGAGACGGTGAACAAGTCCCGGGCGATGCGCAAAGCAGTGGCGCTGGCGGAAACGTTTCCCCGGATTGCCTGAGCGCCCCGGGTTGCCGGACGGTGGATTTCGGGCCAGCATGGACTCGTGTCTGCCATTCTGAAATCCCTGCGGGCCCTGGCTGATCCGACCCGGTTGCGGATCGTGGCCGTGCTCCAGCGGGTCGAGTTAAGCGTTAACGAACTTCAGGAAATCACCCGCCTGGGGCAGTCCCGCGTCTCCACCCACCTCGCGTTGCTGGCCGAAGCGGGTCTGCTCAACTCGCGACGCGACGGCAAGCGCACCTACTATCGACTGGATGCACGCGGCGATACCGCGGCCCAGGAATTCACACAACTGGCCGTCCGGGCCGCCACGGAATTGGCCGAAGCGGAGGCGGATCAGATCAATCTCAAGCGTGTCCTGGCGCGACGAGAGGACCAGGCTCAGCTCTATTTCAATCAGGTCGCCGGGCGCTTTGATCGCAGCTACGGACCGGGTCGGACCTGGCAGGCTTTCGGACATCTGCTCCTCCGCATGCTGCCGCCGGTCGTGGTGGCGGATCTCGGTTCCGGTGAGGGATTGCTGAGCGAGTTGCTGGCGCGCCGTTGCAAACGCGTGATCGCGGTCGACAACTCCGAAAAGATGGTCGACTTCGGCGCGCGCAAGGCCCGGCGCAATGGCCTGAAGAATCTCGAGTTTCGCCTGGGCGATCTGGAGTCACCGCCGATTGAACCCGCGAGTGTCGAGGTGGTGATCCTGAGCCAGGCCCTGCACCACGCGGACGATCCGGCGCGGGCTTTGAAGGCAGCGGCCACCATTCTCAAGCCGGGCGGCCAACTGCTGTTGCTGGATCTGGTGCGCCATCGGTTCGAACAGGCCCGCGAACTTTATGGCGACCGCTGGCTGGGGTTTGCCGAGTCCGATTTGCAGAACTGGCTCGAAGCCGCCGGATTCAAGCACATCGAACTCAGCGTCGTCGCCCGCGAAGACCAGCCGCCCCATTTCGAAACCCTGCTGGCCGCCGCCGAGAAATAGCGGCGCCACCCGCGGGACTCGGCTGTGGATTCTCCCAGATCATGGCTGGACAGTGACCCGGAAGAAGTAGGGAAGGCGCGGGTCCAGCGCCGGCAGGGTGACGCTCATCGGCCCGCCCAGTCCGGTGAGCGGATCCGAGTATCGGGACCAAACCGTGAGATCCTGGGAACCCTCCAGATAGTAGACCCGGCCGGACTGACTGCGCCACGTGAGCTTCACGGT
>JAYTHD010000226.1:0-9808 GCA_043732975.1 Verrucomicrobiota bacterium | reverse complement strand
CATCCACGCAACTTCCAACATCTCCGCAAACGAATCGAAGATTGAATTTTGTCTAGTCGGGCCTTTCAAAGGTAAAGATGAGAGTCCTCTACCGCTTTGCAACGGCAGTTGCCCGGGAAGGGGACCCAAATGCTGATGGGCAACTTTCGCCCCGAATCCAAGCAGCAGCGGACGAGCCGCAGTCGAAAACCTCGGGGTCCTTTGCAGCGTGTCCTGCGAACCAGAACACCAACTCCCCTTTTTAGGATCATTCCGCCCCGCTGCCGACCGACCCACCCACGCCCCGTTTCCTTGTAAATCCGGGTCGGGAGCCCTAGCGTGGCGCTCCTTGTTTCAGAGGGTTGGGTTTGATCATGAGCAATTCACCGAGTGAGCCGTCGTTTTTCGGGCGCGTGTCGATCGCCGCGTCGGTTTTTTTTCGCACCCTGGGAGATTCCGGATTCGCCTCCCGCGTCGCCCGATTGCTGCAAGGGGAGGATGGACCGGTCACTGCGCCGGCGCCGAAAGCGGTGGCGGTTCCCGGGCCCGCTCCAGTGCCGGTGGTGAAGTCGGAACCGTTGCCGCCGGAACGGGTGCACGCGTCCGGCCTCGCCGTGTTGTCGATGCTCCAGCGGGAGGGGCGGTTGATCGATTTTCTGCAGGAGGATCTTGGGTCGTTTCCGGATGCCGACATCGGAGCCGCCGCACGGGCAGTCCACGCCGGTTGTCGCAAGGTGCTGACGCAGTGCCTTACCCTCGAACCCGTCCTGCGAGATGCGGAGGGGAGCTCCGTAACGGTGGCGGCGGGCTTCGATGCCAATCGCATCCGGTTGACCGGCAACCTCACCGGAAACGGACCGTTCCGCGGCGCCTTGCGGCACCACGGGTGGGCCGCGACGGCCGTGCGATTGCCGGCCCTATCGGAGGCCGTGGACCCGCGGGTGTTGGCTCCTGCTGAAGTCGAACTCTCCTGACCTCCCGCGTTTCATGGCACGTTATTCGATTGGCATCGACCTCGGCACCACGCATTGCGCGGTCTCGTATTTTTCGCTCGACCGCGAGCAGGGCCGTGGTGGTGAGCAGACAATGCTGGGGATTCCGCAACTCACCGCACCCGGGACGGTGGAGCCACGCGCGCTGCTGCCCTCCTTCCTTTACCTTCCCAATGGGCGGGAATTTCCCGAGGGCAGCCTGGCCCTGCCGTGGGATTCGACGCCTGCCGGTGGCGTTCTCGGCGAGTTTGCCCGTTCGCATGGCGGCAAGGTTCCCACGCGCCTGGTGTCTTCCGCCAAGAGTTGGCTGTGTCATGCCGGGGTGGATCGGATGGGCGCGATCCTGCCCTGGCAGGCCCCCCCAGACGTTCAGCGAATTTCTCCCCTCGAGGCGTCGGCCCAGTATTTGAGCCATGTGCGGGCGGCGTGGAATCATCAATTCCCCCAGGACCCGCTCGCCGATCAGGAGGTCGTGCTCACGGTGCCGGCGTCCTTCGACGCAACCGCCCGTGATCTCACGCTCAAGGCCGCCCAACAGGCCGGGTTGCCCCAGGTCGTCCTCCTCGAGGAACCGCAGGCGGCGCTTTACGCGTGGACCGAGGCCATGGGGGAGAGCTTCCGCAAACAGGTGCGACCGGGCGCGGTCCTTCTGGTCATCGACGTCGGTGGCGGCACGAGCGACTTCTCCCTGATTGCCGTGACGGCGCAGGAGGGCGAGGTGCAACTCACCCGCGTCGCCGTTGGCGATCACATTTTGCTGGGTGGCGACAATATGGATCTCGCCTTGGCCCACACCGTGAATCAACGGCTTCAGGCGGAAGGGAAAAAACTGGATGTGTGGCAGTTCAATGCGTTGACCTTCGCTTGTCGCCAGGCCAAGGAGCAGCTCTACAATCAAACCCAATTGAAATCCGCGCCCCTGGTCCTGCCCGGCCGCGGCTCCTCTCTCATCGGCGGCACGATCAAGGCGGAACTCCTGCGTGACGAGTTGACGCGGATTTTGACCGATGGTTTTTTTCCAGCAACCACCGTCGCCGAACTGCCGCAAACCGCGCGGCGTACCGGCCTGACCCAGATGTCCCTGCCCTATGCGCAGGATGCCGGCATCACCCGACATCTGGCCGCCTTCCTGACTCGCCAGGCCAAGGCGTTGGCCAACCTGCCGGATGCCCCGATTTCCGTGGTGGGCCAAGCCTTTGTTCATCCCACGGCGGTCCTCTTCAATGGCGGTGTCTTCAAGGCGTCGGCCCTCAAGGATCGCGTGTTGTCCGTGCTCAATGGCTGGTTGTCGGCCGATGGGGGCCAACCGGTGCGGGAACTGGAAGGTGCCGAATACGATCTCGCCGTCGCGCGCGGGGCGGCTTATTTCGGCTGGGTTCGTCAGGGCCATGGACTGCGGATTCGCGGCGGCACGGCGCGGGCCTATTACGTCGGAGTGGAGTCTTCCATGCCCGCGATCCCCGGAATGGATCCGCCGCTGAAGGCGTTGTGTGTCGCACCCTTTGGTATGGAGGAAGGCACCCGCGCGGATGTGCCGCCGCAGGAGTTCGGTCTGGTCGTGGGTGAACCGACACGCTTCCGTTTTTTTGTCAGTTCGGTGCGCCGCGAAGATCGTGTGGGCGTCCTGATCGACGAGGTGACCGGCAATGATGAATTCGAGGAAATCGCCCCGATTGAAACCAGCCTGACGGGCACGGACAGCAATGCTGACCAGCTCGTTCCGGTGAACCTTCAAGCGGCGGTCACAGAAATCGGTACGCTGGAATTGCGCTGTCTCGAGGTCGGGGGGCCGGGCAACTGGAAACTCGAGCTCAATGTCCGGATGAAGGAATAGCGGTTGCGTCCGAAGTGGGACACCGGATGAATCTTCAACCACCATCGACGGCTCCGGCGTACCTCATTGGCATCGACCTTGGCACCACCAATTGTGCCGTTGCCTACGTGGCCTCCGGGGCGGACGCGGACGCCACGGTGCGCGATTTTCCGATCCCGCAATTGGAACGTCCGGGGCAGGTGGCGACGCTCCCGCTGCTGCCGTCCGCGCTTTACGTCCCCGGTGCCCACGAGTTGCCGCCCGGCGCGACACTGTTGCCGTGGGGACCGTCTGATTCGTTGTTGGTGGGGGAGTTCGCCCGTTGGCAGGGAACCCGCGTGCCGGGGCGCCTGGTGAGTTCGGCGAAGAGCTGGCTTTGCCACGACGGCGTCGATCGTTCCGCGGCCATTCTCCCCTGGGGCGCGCCGGCGGAAGTGGCCAAGGTGTCGCCCACGGAAGCCACCGCCCGGTTGCTGGCCCACCTGGCGGCCGCCTGGAATCACGCCCATCCGGAGGCCCCGCTCGGCGAACAGGAGGTGGTCGTCACCGTGCCGGCATCCTTCGATGAAGTGGCGCGGGCCTTGACGGTGACGGCGGCCCAGCAGGCCGGACTGCGTCGACTCACCCTGGTCGAGGAGCCCCAGGCGGCGTTCTACGATTTCATTGCCCATCACCAGAAGCAACTCGCTGAGACGCTCCGGGACGTTCGACTGGTGCTGGTCGTGGACGTGGGTGGCGGGACAACGGATTTCACGTTGATCGCGGTGTCGACGACGGCTGGTGAGTTGGAATTGCGGCGTATTGCGGTGGGCGACCACTTGATGCTCGGGGGTGACAACATGGATGCCGCCCTGGCGCGCCGGGTGGAAGCGAGGTGGTTGAACGACGGCCGCAAACTCAGTACGCCGCAGTGGTTGCAATTGGTTCAGGCGGCGCGGATGGCCAAGGAAGCCCTGCTTGGCACCCCACCGGCCGAACGCCAAGGCATCGCGGTGGTGGGCGAAGGGAGCCGGCTACTGGGTCGGGTTACCCTGTCGTCGGAATTGGTGCGGGAGGAAACCGAGGCGGTGATTCTCGACGGGTTCTTTCCGGCCGGAGGCGCCGATGAAGTTCCGCGGCGTGGCTCGCGGGCGGCCTTGCAGGAGTTGGGCCTGCCGTACGCTCAGGAACCGGCGATCACGCGTCATCTTGCCGCCTTTTTGCGTCAGCATGCTGCTGCGGCCTGGGCGGCCTTGGGACAATCCGCGGCGCGAGCCGGCATCCCGCGACCCGACGCGATTCTTCTCAACGGCGGTGTCTTCAATTCGCCAAAAATCACCGCCCGGCTGGTCGAGGTGGTTTCTTCCTGGTGGACCGAATCCCCGGCGATCCGGGTGCTGCCCCATCATTCATTGGACCTGGCCGTTGCCCGGGGCGCCGCGTACTACGGACTCGTCCGCCGAGGCTGGGGGCGGCGGATCGGCGGCGGGACGGCGCACGCGTTCTATGTCGGCCTGGCGGGCGAGGCTGGACCTCGCGCGCTCTGCCTCATTCCCCGCGGTCACGAGGAAGGCGAAGCGGTCGAGCTGAATCAGCGCCCCTTCGAATTGGCGTTAGGGCAGCCCGTTCGATTTCCCCTCTACACCACGACCTCGGATCAAAACGATCGTCCGGGCGATCTCGTGACCGTCGGCGACGATTTCCATCCTTTACCACCGATCCACACGGTGTTGAAAAGTACCGGTCCGGGAACGGCGAACGTACCGGTTTTCCTTCGGGCCACGATTACCGAAGTGGGCACGCTGGAGCTGTGGTGTGTGGCGCAGGATCGGGCGGAGCGTTGGCGGCTGGAGTTTGAACTGCGCGGCGCCCCGCCGTCCACGGGCACAGGAACCGGTGAGGCCCGACCGGTCACGGAATCCCTGCCGCGGCGGTTTGCGGAGGCGCAGGCGGCGTGTGAGCGCGTATTCGGTCGGGTGCCGGCCACGGACAATCCGAAGGAAGCGCGACAATTGTGGAAGACCCTTGAGCAATGGGTCGGTGCGCGGGAGACCTGGCGCGCGCCGCTGTTGCGCGAAATCTGGAGCGTGCTGCACGCCGGTGCCAAGGCGCGTCGGCGCTCGGTGGATCATGAGCGGGTCTACTATCAGTTGATTGGTTATTCGTTGCGGCCCGGGAGTGGGTATCCGCTCGATGACTGGCGATGTGAACAGATGTTTCCCCGCTTCGCCGAAGGCGTGGTCCACCGCGAAGGCCCGCTGGTCTGGAACGAATTCTGGATCCTGTGGCGACGCATCGCGGGTGGATTGACCGAGGCCCGGCAGAATGAAATCTGGAGCCAGCTAAAACCGCACCTCGCGCGCCGCATCCTGCCGCACAAAGTGAAGTCACTGCCCAAACCCAAGGGCATCCAACCGGAAGGTCTCGACGAAATGGTGCGCCTGGCAGCCTCGCTCGAACATCTCGGCACGGGCGATAAGCGGGAGTTCGGCGCCTGGATTGTAGAGCGACTCCGCGACCCCGCCGCGGCGACCGGTCCGTGGGCCTGGGCGCTGGGTCGACTTGGTGCGCGCGAACTGATTCATGGAAGTCCACATCGGACCGTGCCGCCGCCGCAGGCCGCCGCGTGGCTGGCATTTTTGCTGGGACTCAACCTGCGCCAGACGCCCGGTGCCTTGTTTGCCGCGACCCAGCTCGCGCGCCGCACCGGCGATCGGGCTCGGGATATCGATGAGCCTTTGCGGGCGAAGACCCTCAGCGCGTTGCAAGCCGCGGAAGCCCCGGCGCGCTGGCAGCAGATGGTTCGCGAAGTGGTGGAACTCGACGCCGAAGACGAAGCCCAAGCCGTGGGCGACAGCCTGCCGTTGGGACTTCGCTTGACCTAATGGTCGAAGTATAAAAGCGGCGGGCGGGAATCCCCAAGCTTCAAGCGAGAATCGGCCGGATGAGTTCACCGCTCACATCGGTGAGGCGGAAATCCCGGCCGTTGTGCCGATAGGTGAGTCGCTCGTGCTGGAGGCCCATCACATGGAGGATCGTCGCGTGGAGATCGTGGATGCTCACGCGATCCTGCACGGCCTCGTAACCGACCTCATCGGTCGCGCCATGACTGACTCCACCGCGAATTCCTGCGCCCGCGAGCCACATGCAGAAACCGTGCGGATTGTGATCGCGCCCCTTGCCGCCTTCGCTCACGGGCATGCGACCGAACTCGCCGCCCCACACGATCAGCACGTCGTCCCAGAGCCCGCGCGCCTTGAGATCGGTCAACAGGCCATGAATGCCCACATCGGTCTGGGTGGCCATGTCACGATGATTCCCCGCGATGTCCCCGTGGGCGTCCCATTCCTCATCGCAATACACCTGGACGAAGCGAACACCGCTTTCCACGAGGCGCCGGGCGAGCAGGCATTTGGTGCCGAAGGCGCGGGCGTGGGGCTGATCCAATCCGTAGAGCCGACGCGTCGCCTCGGTCTCTCTCGCCAGGTCCACGACCTGCGAAGCCTCGGTTTGCATCCGGCTGGCCAGTTCAAAATTCTGCAACCGGGCGAGCAGATCGGCCTCACCCGGGTGGGTCGATTGATGCTGCTGATTGAGGCTCGCGAGGAGATCAAGTTGGGCACGTTGATCGGCGGCAGTGATGTCCGCCGGCCGGTTCAGATGGAGCACCGGATATGGGCCCGAGCGGAACGGCGTGCCTTGATAGGCCGAGGGTAGAAACCCGTTGCTCCAATTGAGCGGCCCGCCCTTGGATCCGCGTTGGTTTCCGAGCACGACGTAACCCGGCAGGTTTTGATTGGCCGCGCCCAAGCCGTAGGTCACCCACGCTCCGGCGCTGGGAAATCCCGGACGCGTCATGCCGGTGTTCATTTGAAACATGGCCGGCGCATGGTTGTTGGATTCCGCAAAGCACGACTTCACAAACGCGAGGTCGTCGACGTGCCTGGCGAGATTCGGATAGACCTCGCTGACCCAGGCGCCGCTTTCGCCGTGTTGCTGAAAGGTGAAGGGCGATCTGAGCAAAGGCCCGGGATTGCCAAAAAAGGTCTGGATATGACTGACCCGCTGACCGCTGCGGCGTAGCAGTTCCGGCTTGGGATCAAACAGATCGAAGCCGCTGGGCCCGCCTTCCATGAAGAGCCAGATGATCGATTTGGCGCGGGGTCGATGATGACCCGGCCGCGGCGTGAGTGGATCCGTGCCGCTACGGATGTCACCAGCGGAGAGAAGGCCGTCCCGGTCAAGAAGTCCGGCCAGCGCCAGCAGACCCAGACCACCACCAGCTCGGGTGAGAAAGGCGCGACGATTCGTCACCTGCTGACGTTGCCCGCAGAATTCAGTGTCGCGACTCATCTTGAAAGCGAATTGGAATTAGTCCTACAGCGACCAATGAATTTTGACCACGGATGACGCGGATAGACTCGAGAAGTGGGGTTCCGTATCTGCGTTATCCGCGCCATCCGCGGTTCATTTTCGGAAAGTGTTGCTGGAGTCTTAGTCGACATAGACAAATTCGTTGAGTCCAAAGATCACCTGACAGAAATCGGCCAGCGCGTGCAGCGGGGCGTCCTCGTTGCGTCTTCCGCGAGAGCGGGTCTGTGCCGTGATGAATTCCGCACCGGCGTTTGTTTCGGCTTCCGTTGGCGGGCGACTGAGGGCGATCCGGTAGGCGCGGGCCACCTGGGTGCGGGGATCGTCGCCTGCCTCCGAACGCAGACGCCGGGCAAAATCATGGGCGCGGGCCCGGACGAATTCATCGTTGAGCAGGGCCAGTGCTTGAGGGGCCACCGTGGTCGCCAGACGACGGGCGCAGCTCGCGCTCGGATCCGCGCCGTCAAAGAGTTCGAGCAGCGGCTGGCGCAGACTCCGCTTCGTGAAGAGATAGACGCTGCGCCGCCGCGTGTCGGGGGTGTCGCGGACGTCCTTGGGATAGGGATCCCGGGTGTTGTACGCGGTGTGCAGTTCCGCTGGCACGGGCGCCTTGATTCCCGGGCCGCCCATGGCCGGATTCAGCGTGCCGCTCACCGCCAGCAGGCCATCGCGGAGTACTTCGGATTCGATCCGCTGTGGACGCCGATGCCACAGCCAGCGGTTTTCGGGATCGATGGCGAGGGCGCGCTCGTCACCGGCTTGGCCCTGCTGATAGCATTCGCTGAGGAGCATCAAGCGGTGAATCGACTTGAGCTTCCAGCCACTCCGGATGAGTTCGCCGGCCAGCCACTCGAGTAGTTCGGGATGACTCGGCGCCTCGCCCTGGGTGCCGAAATCGCTCGGCGTCGTCACCAAGCCCTGGCCGAAATGGTGTTGCCACAGCCGGTTGACCAATACGCGGGCGAGCAGAATTCCCGCGCCGTGGTCGGTATCGGTGAGCCACTGGGCGAGTTGGGTGCGACCGGCTTCCGGGCGGGCCGGCGTTTCAGGTTCATAAGGCCCGCTGGAAAGTACCCGGAGAAAGCCCAGTTGCACCGCTTCCCCGGGCGCCGTGGGTTCACCGCGTTTCATGAGGAAGTTGGCCGGCGCCGGAAGACCGTCCATGACCGTGAACGCAGTGGGTACGGCGTTGGTGCCGCTGCCGCTGGCGCTGCCGATCAGCCATTCCCGGCGCACCACCGGAGTGAAGGCGCAGAGCAATCGGTAGTAATCGCGGGTGGGAATCGGATCGTATTTGTGATCGTGACAGCGGGCGCAGCCGACCGTCAGGCCGAGCATCGCCGAACCGGTGGTCGACAGCATGTCGTCCAGATCTGCGTAACGATACCGCGCGAGTTCATCGGGCAGCTTGGTGTCCGATTCGATGATCGCACCGAGGCCCAAAAATGCCGTCGCCACACGCGCCTCCAGACGGTTCGGTTCCAGTTGATCGCCCGCCAATTGCCAGCGGATGAAGGTATCGAAGGGCAGGTCGTCATTGAGGGCCCGAATGACCCAGTCGCGATAATGCCAGGCGGTGGGTCGATCCGTGTCACGTTCGAAGCCGGCGCTGTCAGCGTAACGCACCAGGTCCAGCCAATGCCGTGCCCACCGTTCGCCAAATTGTGGCGACGACAAATAATGATCCACCCAGCGCTCATAGGAATCCGGGCGGGAATCGGTTTCAAACGCGGCCAACTCCTGTGTTGATGGCGGCAGGCCGGTGAGATCCAAGGCCAGGCGGCGAAGGAGCGTGTGGCGCGGAGCGCGTGGGGCCGCAGTCAATCCGTGTGACGCCAGCGATTGCAACCAAAACGCATCGATCCCACAACGCGCCGAAGATCGCGTCGGGGCAGTCAGCGGCGGCGACGTCCGTTTCAAAGGGCGAAAGCTCCAGAATTGCCGATCGGCCTCGGTGACCTTCCGTTCGCCCGTTGCGGGCGCGTCGGTCTTGGCAATCGCGATGGCCACGGTGCACAGGCACCACATTCGGATCAACCAATGGCGGAGATTTCCCGGGAGCATCAGACTTCCTCCATGCTGCCGGCCTGCGAAAGCCGCGACGCGGGATCCAGGAAGCGGGATGAAAGTAATCCCAACCCGGGCGTCGACACATGGCGTGAATGCGCAGATATCATCGGTGATGGACGCTCTCCATAGGCGATCCTTCGGCGGAGTTCACGCGAATTCCATCGCCAAATCCTGCGGGTTGAGTATCGTCGGTTGGCGCGGCGGGGAGGTCTCCGTGCCGCGCAGTGAATGCTCACCCTCACAGTTCGATTATTCCTTTCAAGCCGACAATGCCTCTACTTTCGAGACTTGGCCGGGCAGTTGGACGTCCCACTCGTCGTCCCAGGTGGCGGTCAGCAGAGCCCACGCTGAGGGTCTGGTATGAATACGCCGATTCGACGAACACAGACATGTTGATAGGAGACTTTCCCAGTTCCCTCGGAAGTTATACGCGAACAGCAAAAATATACAAATGCCCGAGTGATCGCTCCAAGGCCCGGCTGGGTGACTTCCCCAGCGAAGGTTACCCGGCCCGGCCCGACCCGTGTCCAACTTCTGCGAGCACAGGCAAAATGCGCCAAATCCAGGGGCTTTGGGCAGAGCGCCCCCAAGGTTTCCCTCACAC
>JAYTHD010000225.1:0-9281 GCA_043732975.1 Verrucomicrobiota bacterium | reverse complement strand
CATCCACGCAACTTCCAACATCTCCGCAAACGAATCGAAGATTGAATTTTGTCTAGTCGGGCCTTTCAAAGGTAAAGATGAGAGTCCTCTACCGCTTTGGCAGGCGCACGCGCGACCCGAGCGAATGCCCGGCCTCAGAGCGGACAAGCATCGGGGTTTCTGCGTTATGTTCCATCGAGACAAATCGAAGAGGCGCCCCCGATGAACGGGGAGAGCGGATTGAGAATATTTTCGGTTGCCTGAAAAAAATCCCACTGCGCCGACGAATCACAGAGGTACGTTGATGAACATGGAACCTGCGCTGCCGCTTGGTGATCCCTTGCCCACGCGGCGGAGTCTGCTTTCGCGCCTGCGTTCCTGGGACGATCAGGACAGCTGGAGGGATTTTTTCGACACCTATTGGCGGTTGATTTTTGACGTGGCGCGCAAGGCCGGGCTCGACGAGGCGTCGGCGCAGGATGTGGTGCAGGAGACCGTGCTCAGCGTGTCGCGGGAAATGCCCGGTTTCCGTTACGATCGCACCCGGGGTTCCTTCAAGAGTTGGCTGCGTCAGATTACCCGCCGCCGGGTGGCCGATCAATTGCGCAAGCAGTATCGGAGCGGCGCCGATCGAAAGATCAGCGCCGACGATCCGGCCGTGGCGGCCGAGTTGGCCGGCGTGGCGGCGGAGAGTGAAGGATCCTGGGAGGCCGTCTGGGATGCGGAGTGGCGGGAACACGTCACGCGCATCGCCTTGGAGCGCGTGCGTCGAGAGGTGAATCCGGCGCAATACCAGATGTTCGAACTCTACGGCATTCAGGGCTTGTCCGTGGGCGACGTGGCCCGGACGCTCGGCGTAAGCCGGATGCAGGTCTACCTGGCGAAACACCGTGTCGGCGCGCTGCTGCGTCAGGAAATGCAGCGGGCCAAGGAACAGGATTGAGACTGGTCGCCATAGTGGCCGGTTGCTGATTTGAGCTGGCGTGGCTGCGGACTTCCTGGAAGTTGTCCGTGCACATGACTGACGCTGACGGGCGCACGTTGCCCGTGATTCCAGACCATGAGCTGCTGCAGCTTGTGGGCCGTGGCAGCTACGGGGAAGTCTGGCTGGCCCTGAACACCCTCGGGGCCCGGCGGGCGGTGAAGATCGTGCGACGGCAGTCCTTCGACAGTCCCCGTCCCTTCGAGCGGGAGTTTTCGGGGATCCGTCGCTTCGAACCGATTTCCCGCGAGCACGATGGTCTGGTGGACATCCTCCACGTCGGCCGGGCGGAGTCCGGAGAGTTCTTCTATTGCGTCATGGAATTGGCGGATCCTCTCCCGGCGACGGCTGCCGAGGGGAATCCGACCGCCTACCGACCCACGACACTGGGCGGACTCGTGGAACAGCAGGGCCGGTTCTCCACGGCCGATTGCCTTCCGATCTTCGTCTCGCTGACGTCGGCGCTGGCCCACCTGCACGATCACGGGCTGGTGCACCGCGATATCAAGCCCACGAACATCATCTTCGTCAGCGGCGTGGCCAAGCTGGCCGATATTGGCCTCGTGGCGGAGATCGGTGCGGCGCGTTCCTTCGTCGGTACGGAGGGGTTTATCGCACCGGAGGGACCTGGCTCGGTGGCTTCCGATATTTTCGCGTTGGGAAAAGTAATCTACGAGGCCGCCACCGGGCGGGACCGTTCTGAATTCCCGTCGCTGCCCATCAAGTCGGCCACGGACCTCGACAAAGATCCCGGCCTGCCGGAACTGAACGCAATCATCCTGCGGGCCTGTGCGCCGTCGCCGGCGGAGCGTTATCCGACGGCACGGGCGCTGCTGGCGGACCTGTTACTGCTGCAATCGGGCGGCTCGGTGCAACGGGTGCGGCGGATGGAGCAGGGTCTGGCGCGGGTGCGGCGCGGTTTGCTTTGGGTGGCGGGTGTGGCGCTGATGGCGGTGTTGTTTTTTGGCGGACTGGCCCAACGGGAGCGGGAATTGCGGACGCGGGCGCAAAATGCCGAGGGTGAGGCGCGCGTGCAGAATCGGGAGGCCCGGGAACAGTTGCGCCGTGCGCGTCTCTCGGAAGCGCGGGCGGTACGCCTTTCCGGCTTGGCCGGCCGCCGGAGCCGCGCCCTGACCGCGCTCCGGGAAGCGGCCAAGGTCCGGATCGACACGGAATTGCAAAGTGAAGCGGCGGCCAGTCTGGCCTTGACCGATCTCGAAACGCACCCGCTGGATCCCTTGCCCAGTGGCAGCGCCCGGGTGACTTGGGCGCCCGGCCTGCGGCGTTTCGCAAATATCGGCACCAACGGAACGATTCAGCTGCGCGAGGCGGCCACCGGCCAGGTTCAGCTCACGCTCCATGGGGCGCCGCTGGCCGATGAAGGGCTCTTCGAATTCAGTCCA
The DNA here is from genome assembly GCA_043732975.1 of Verrucomicrobiota bacterium. Classification (GTDB taxonomy): domain Bacteria; phylum Verrucomicrobiota; class Verrucomicrobiia; order Limisphaerales; family UBA9464; genus CANIZL01. The sequence continues at coordinate 6,917 of JAYTHD010000225.1, read as the reverse complement.
CAGGGCCGTTGGTTGCTCTGTCGCCGCACGGGCGGATTGAAGGAGGTCTTTGATTTGAAGCGCCCGGAGGTAGAACCACGACGCTTCAACCAAGGGGTGTATGAATGGCACTTCTCCCCCGACGACGCCCACATGGCCTGGATCACCACCAACCGAGGCATCGAAATTCGCGAAGTGGCCACTGGCGTCGAGGTTTCGCACTTCCATCCCACACTGCCCGTCGGCGGCTCCGCCTACAGTGCGGATGGGAAATGGCTGGCTCTCTATCGCGCCACCGATAGCCAGGCGCCGGAGGGCGTTCGAAGGGTGGAGGTGTGGGATTGGACGGCGGCCCGGATGGTCCGGGAAGTGACGCTGCCCAGTGCCCCGATCCTGGTGGCATGGGGCGAAAATGACAGCCTCGCGGTGGCGCTGGAGGATTTTCAAATACGGATTTATCCGGCCAATCCCCGACAACCGGAGTTGGTGTTGCCCGGACACCAAGGGCGGGTGACGGCGTTGCAGCCGGTGCCGGGGCGTCCTGGTGGCAATCGGCCAGCTGGGATGGCACCTGGCGGATATGGGATGGAAATTCGGGTCAACCCGTTTTGCGCTGGGCGACTTCCCTCGAAGCACCGCGTTACGCGCCGACGGGAGGGTCCGCTGTCTGCTGGGATTCCGGGCACGTCGCCTGGGTCATGGGACAGTGGGTGGGCGCGGACATCGTTCGGGAATTTCCGCACGAGCGGCGGACCGGATCGAGCGGGCCGTGGATGGGCGGGTTCAGTCCTGACGGTCGCTGGTTTGTCTCCGGCTCGGCGGATGGCGTCCGTTGCTGGCAGACGCAATCGGGTCAATCGGCCCCGGCTCCGGTGCCCTACCTGGAATCCTGTGGCGCCGAGTTCTCGGCCGCAGGACGTCTGCGAATTTTCGGCGACGAACGTATCCTCGACCTGGCGTGGGATCCTGAGGGTATGGTGCCGGCGAAAAAGCCGTCAACGAATCGCACGCTCGTGACCGGCGAGGTCGTGTGGTGGCAGGAGGTCTCCGAGGGCACGCAGGCCTGGGCGGAATGGCCGGGCGATGAATGGCAATTCCGGCTGCGTTCTCCGGGAGGCGGCGAGCGGATCGTGCACCGGCCCGCCCGGATTCCGCAGGACCTTTGGAATCAAATGGGCCAGATGGTCCTGAGCCCGGATGCGCAGTGGTTGATGGTGTCCACCCGCTTCGAACATCGCGCCTGGCTGCTGGAGGCGCGGACCGGGGAAATTCACGAGGAATGGCCCGTCCATTTTGGTTACATCTCGACCTTCTCCGCCGACAATCGTCGGCTACTGATGGGCTCGGATGAGGAATACCGGATGTGGGACATCGCGGGACGTTCCAACCAGTGGGTCTTCCCGCGGCCGCGGGGCGGGAACCTCGCGGGCCGGGCGAGTTTTTCGCCCGATGGCTCCGTGGTCGCGGTGGCGATGGATCGACGCGTGCCCGCCCTCCTCAACGCCGCCACGGGCCGCGAATGCCTGCGGTTGGAACATCGATCACCGGAAGTCATTTCGCGCCTGGTGTTCAGTGCCGACTTGCGTCAGGTCGCGGTGTTGAACGAGACCGGAGTCACGCATGTGTGGGATCTGTCCCGACTGCGTCAGACGATGGCCACGGAGGGTTTTGGCTGGCCCGACGGACTGGCGCGGATGGGAATGCCCCGCGTGCCTTGAAACCGGCGGTGCCGCCTGGTTTGTGACGGGATCAATCGACAGTTCGCTCCTTGAGTTTTGAGAATCGATCCGCACACTCGTCCATGCCTTTGGGAAAACTAGTGGCGCTGGCGTTTTTCGTGAGTGGGTGTCTGACGACCCTCGGGCGCCCCATTTCCGTGGCGGAGCTGAATTACAATCCGCTCGACAGCTCCGATTATGAATTCGTCGAGCTGATCAATTCCGGCGCCGCACCGTTCGTCCTGACTGGTTGCAAATTCACTTCGGGAATTGATTTTACATTCGGTGCCCGGACGCTCTCGCCGGGGGAACGGGTGGTGATTGTCCGGGATCTCCCCAGTTTTACCTCCCGCTATCCGGGGGTCGCGAACGCCGGCGCTTACAAGAAAAAGCTCAGCGACACCGGCGACACGCTGGTCTTCGTCTCGGCCGCCGGTTTGGAGTTGTTCAAGTTCAAATACGATGCCACTGGCGATTGGCCGTCGCGGGCCAACGGACTGGGAAGTTCCCTCGAAGTGATCGATCCCAACGGCAACCTGGAGGATCCCCAGAATTGGCGCAGCAGCACGGAATACAATGGCTCACCGGGCACGGCGGGCATTGGCGGCGTACGGACCGTGGTGATCAACGAGGTCCTCACGCACACCGACCCGCCGCTGGAAGATGCGCTGGAATTGAAGAATCTGACCGATCAGCCGATTGATGTGGGCGGTGCGTATATTTCCAACGCACGACTGCATCCCTTGAAATACCGCCTGCCCAAGCCCTGGGTGGTGCCGGCGCACGGCTATTCGGTCATCTACGAATATCAATTCAATCAAGTGTCGCAGGGCACCAATGCCTTCACTTTCAATTCGGCCCACGGCGACGAAGCGGTCCTGATCAGCGCCGATGCGGCGGGCAAGCCGCACCTTTGGCTGGATGCGGTCTCCTTTGCTTCGAGCGCCAACGGCGTGAGCTTTGGCCGGTATCCCGACGGCACGGGTCCGCTGATAACCCTGGCTCGTCAGACTTTCGGGACTGAGATCAACCGCCAGTTTCCACCCGAATTGTTGAGCCAGTTTGTGCTGGGGAAGGGTGCGAGCAATGCGCTGCCGTTGGTGGGACCGGTGGTCTTCAATCGGATTCAATATCAACCGCCCACGGGTCAGGATGAATTCATCGAGATCAAGAACATCAGCGCGCTGACGGTCCCACTCTACGATTCTGCCAGTCCAACCAATCGATGGAAGATTGGCGATGGCGTGGGTTTCACCTTTCCGGCGGGTCAGCAACTTGCGCCGGGGGAAACGGCATTAATCGTGGGAACGACGCCCGCCGCCTTCCGGGCGAAGTATGGCATTGCCGCCACGACCCAGATATTCGGCCCGTATGCCAATGGCTTGAGCAATTCCGGCGAACGGGTGGAACTTTTCCGCCCGGACGAACCGCAGGGGCCGCAGCATCCCGATGCCGGCTATGTGCCGTATATTCTAGTGGAACAGGTCACCTATAAACCGACCGCACCCTGGCCGACGGACGCCGCGGGCACTGGCGCCTATCTCCGGCGGATCGACCCCACTCTCTACGGCGACGATCCAGCGAACTGGCGGGCGGAGGGGATCGCGCAGGGCCCGGTTGTATTGAAGGCGGAGACGATCAGTCCTGGAAAGATCCGGATCACGGTGGTCGGCACGCGCGTCAGTCCGCTGCGCTTGGAGGCGACGTCGACACTCGAAGCCGCCATTTGGGGAACGGTCGCCGATCTGCCGCTCGGGGCGAACGATGGGATTGTGGAATTTCCCGAATCCGGGGCGACGCGTTTTTTTCGGGTGCGCTGAGCCATTCAGTCCAACCACGAAGGAACACGAATCAACACCAATAGTGTCGACGGGCGTTCAGCCAGCCAGTTGGCCGCAACCCGCAGCGACATCGATGCCGCGGCGCTGGCGAACGGTGGAACGAAAACCCGCCCGCTGAAGTACCGCCTGGAAAGCGGCCGCCGCCGCCGGACTGCTCGCCCGGCCGGAATATTCCGCGGTGGGATTTAGCGGGATGAGATTTACATGGGCGTCCAAGCCTTGCAACAGGTCGGCCACCTGCCGGGCGAGCGCCGGGGAATCGTTTTGTCCGTCAATGAGCGTCCACTCAAAAAAGATGCGTCGACCGGTGCGCTGGGCGTAAGTGCGGCAGGCGTCCATCAGTGTGTCGAGGGGCCAGCGACGGGCGACCGGGATGAGGCGCGCCCGTTCGTCCTGGGTGGCGGCGTGGAGACTGACGGCCAGATTGAAGGGCTCGGGCTCCTCTGCGAGGCGAAGAATGCCCGGCACCACGCCCACTGTGCTGATCGTGGTGCGCCGCGGGCCGAGACTGAGGCCGTGTCGATCGCCCAAAATGCGTAGCGCGGTCAGCAGGGAATCGTAGTTATGCAGCGGTTCGCCCATCCCCATGAGGACAAGATTGCGCAAGCCCGAGTGTCCCCGAGCGCGCAGTTGGCGTTGGACATGCAGCACCTGCGCGACGATTTCGCCGGGACGGAGATGCCGCCCGAAGCCGCCCTGGCCGGTGGCGCAAAAGGTGCAACCCATGGCACAACCCACCTGGGTGCTCAGGCAGGCGGTGAAACGTCCGGGATAACCCATCAGGACGGTCTCGATGGTCGCTCCATCGCGAAGTTGCAGCAGAAACTTCCGCGTCTGTTGATCGGTGCTGGCCACTTCCCGAACCACCGACGGCGCGTCCAGAAAATAGGGGCCACCCGGCGCCACGCTCCGTTGCCACCAACGCTCGAGGGGCGGGGGAAAGGCGCGGGAAGCCAGCGGGTCTCCGGGAGCCGCGGTCGCGAGACTGTCCGCATAAAGCCAGCGCCACAAAGGCGCGGCATGGACGCCGGCCACACCGTCCGATTTCAAGCGCGCTTGCAGGGTGTTGAATTCCAGGTCGTGGAGGGCTTGCCCGTCGGACACGCCCTTCGCGTTGCCCGACGCGCCCTTGTTTCCCGGGAGAGGGAAAGGGTCGTCGGAACCGGCCGATCTCCGGGGCTCGTCGAGCAATGTCGTCATGCGTAATCCTGCGTAATTCTGCGGGTGCAGCCTCGCACGGGGACGCCGGGTTGGCCAATGACGGTGCGGCGTTCTCCACCACCGCGGTGCTTTCGGGCGAAGCGGACGTTCCGGGTGCGGATTTGGCAACTTCTGCAACTATGCGAGGCTCAGGCAAACCGGCAGGTTTTCTCGATAATGGCCTGAGATCAGCAGTCAGGCCGTGCCCAGGTCCCGGGTCTGTCACCAGATCCGCATTATCTTCATGTCCGCATCAGCGCCCTCCTGAAACGCTGTCGTCGCCAGGAAAAAATCTTGCCCCACGGAGTTCTGCGGCGTCAAATTTACAAATCTTAGAAAAGCGGCGAAGGCAAATCTCCCTCGCAGAAAAGAATGGATATCCCATTTCTTAGTTATCATCGCTCAATATGTTGTGAAGGAACTCCGACCGTCCTCATGAAAATCCAAAATCCAAAAATCGTCGAACTGGTCAGTGTGTCCAAATTGCCGATCTGCCCGCATTGCGAAAAGGAACTCGAGGAAATCATTGCCACTGGCATGAAAAGGGGCCTCTCCGTGTGCTTTTGCCCCCACTGCCGAAAGGTATTGAGTGTCGCGCCATTTCTCTGATAAGGAATGGAGGGCATTATTCAGTTCATGAAAACATCCAGAGTTGTCGTTGCCTTGGGAATGGTCCTTTTCCTGTTGGATCGAGTGCTCGCTCAGGTTCCGCTGGTCCTCAATCATCAGGGCCGGGTCGGCGTGGGCGGGATTCCCTTCAGCGGTTCGGGCCAGTTCAAGTTTGCGCTCGTGAATGGTGATGCGAGCCAGACCTACTGGCTAAGTGGGATGGATACGTCGCCCGCCGATGGCCAACCGGATACAGCCCTGGGCCTGCCCGTGAGCCAGGGGCTCTACTCCGTGGGCTTGGGCAACACGGCGTTGATGCCTGGGTTGGATGCGTCGATGCTGGCGCATCCGGATGTCCGGTTGCGGGTGTGGTTCAATGACGGGAGCCACGGGCTCCAGTTGTTGGTGCCGGACGAGCGGTTGGGGAGTACGCCGTATGCCGTGGTGGCAGCAACCGCGACGACCGTGTCCGACGGGGCGATTACGTCCTCAAAAATTGCCCCGGGGACGGTGGGGAATCCGCAATTGGCGACTGACGCTCAATCGTTGAACAAGGTGACCGGGGGTGTTCTGGAAAGTTCTGGAGGACGGGTGAGTTTCGGAGATTCCGATTTGTTGTTGCGGGGACCGGGCGATGCCAACCACGGGCTCGGTTGGTACGGGACGTCGTCGTTGAACAAGCTCTACGGCGGGGTCAATGTGGACGGTCCCGTGCTTTACGGCTACAGCGGCGGGGCCCTTGGGTCGAGCCAAGGTGGCCCGCATATCGTTTTGAATTGGTTGGCGAATGGCAACGTGGGCATCGGCAACAATTCGCCGTCGACTGCACTTCAGGTAAACGGCACGGTGACCGCATCGGCTTTTGCCGGCAACGGATCCGCGCTGACCGATGTCACGGTCGCTTCTTCCCATGTGGTGGGACCCGGGTTGGGCCCGCTGGAATGGGTCAAAGTCGGCAGCCCGGGAAATATGAGCCATACTTTTGGGACCGGTGCTGTTGGGCATATCTTTCAAATCGGCAAATACGAAGTCAGCAATGCGCAATATGCCCGGTTTTTGAATGCCGTGGGTGCGTCTGATATAAGCCTTTATAATACCGCCATGGGATCCGATCCGCGCGGAGGGATCGTTCGTTCGGGTGCTTTTGGGAGTTATACCTACTCGGTCAAGAAGGCCATGGGAAACAAGCCCGTAAACTATGTGAGCTTCTGGGACGCGCTTCGATTCTGCAACTGGATTCACAATGGCATGCCGAATGGACCACAAGGTAATTCCACGACGGACGATGGCGCTTATACCATCACCATTTCGGGGCTCGCTGGAAATACGGTGACTCGCAACCCGGGAGCACTTTGTTTCCTGCCCAACCTAGACGAGTGGATCAAGGCGGCCTTCTTCGATCCGAACAAGGGAGGGGCAGGCGTTCCCGGCTATTGGCATTTTGCAACTCAAAGTGACGACTATCCGGACCGCGCCAATTCCGATGGCATTGGCAACATTAACAACCCCAGCCTGAACATCGCCAATCATTACGGGCAGGCATCATGGAATGGCCAGGCCGGCAATGTCA
>JAYTHD010000224.1:0-6340 GCA_043732975.1 Verrucomicrobiota bacterium | reverse complement strand
CACGTTTTACTGGGGATATATCGCCTGTTTGATTGGGCGCACAATGGAGCCTGGCTTGACGGGATACACTGTTGGGATGGCGGTTACGGTCTTTGTGATTTATGGATGCTGGCCGGGCATCGCCCTGTTCAGACTTTGGCGTCCCAAGATTGCAGCCAGTTTATTATGCGCACTCTTTCCGGTTGCTTTCACTTTCGCCGCGATTGTCGCCGGCACAGAGGAGTATTTGTTCATTCGCAAGTATCATGACACTGGAGTGGGCGTGACCAACCGATGGACCGTCTCGAATCATTGGCTATCGTATGACAAAGATGCACACAGACTTGATGGTTCAGATTGACCAGAAACGGCGGGCCAACACAAATGCGAAGTAGTCCGGGCGCTGAGGGGGAAAGTTTGGGTGGGCCGCTTGTCTCGCGGTTGGACGACGACGCGGTTAAAGGAAGGGTCTATAGAAAACCTACCTCGGCGGCAGGGGCCCCAGGAGCGGGATTTCGTCTCGGACAACGACCACCCATGCGTCCTGCGCCGCCGAGGGGATTTCTGGTAGCCTATTTCGATGTCTACCGAAGCCTCCTATATACTTTCCGGCAATCTTTGCAGACTTTCCGGGCAGGCGAGCGCGCTGCCGACGGGGACTTGGGGAAAACGTGGCGCTGGCAGCTCCGCTATCGCGGTTCACGTTGCGAGTCGGCGGTGGATCAGTTTTTTTCATCAGGCGACTCGGAAGCCTTGCCCCGAGAACGCAGATGCCGTAACCTACCCCAATGAATTACCGAGAACTCATCACCATCGAACCCGGCAAACGCGGCGGACGACCCTGCATCCGAGGAATGCGCATTTCTGTTTACGACGTTCTCGGCTGGCTCGCTGCCGGGATGACCAACGAGCAGATTATCGAGGAGTTTCCGGAACTCACGCTTGAGGACATCCGTGCGTCGCTCGCCTACGCTGCCGACCGCGACCACCATCTCGTCGGCACGACAACGTGAAGCTTATCCAGAACTCCGAATTACATTACGTTGAGATTATCTGAATCGCGCCGGCAGACAACGTCGCCTAACACAAATGCGAAGTAGACCGGGCGCTGACGGTGTGGTTTTGCGTGGGTGGCGGGTCGCCCGGTTTATTGGCGGTTGGACGAAGAGTGTCGTCCAACTTACCGGCCTTGCACCCGCCCGAATCTCGATGGGTCAATAATTCACAAGTCCGCTGTTGGTTCCTGCGTTGCGTTCTTGGCGGCGTTGCGTGAGATCTTCTTCGCGTGGCTACGGAACACCGAACAGCCTCACGCAAAGACGCAAAGTCCGCAACGAGGGAGGACAAGCCCCTGCTTTTTTGTGTTCTTTGGGGCGTTGCATGAAATCCTCATCGCGTGGAAATGGAACCCGGAACTTTCTCACGCAGTCGTTAAACACAGAGACTGCCAGAGAATTCTCAGGCTTTCGTCGAGTGCGCGGCGTTTGTAAATTAGCGGCGCATCGAGCGGGGTGGCGACGGGAGGCGCCCCTTTGTCGAGTCTGGCCCCCCGCCGATCCTTCCAACGCCAGGACCCAAACCAGCTAACGGCGCTGATTGTAAGCAGGGGTGGAAAAACGTTCGGCCATTCGAATCTCTGTTTCCGCCAGGAGGTCCGGCGACAGTTCCCAAAGCGTGAAAGTACCCGGCATTCCGGAGCCGACCTTTAGCATCGCCGCTTCCCAGCGCTGACGGCTCAATGTGTCCGGCGGTAATTGGATGCTGCCCTGGATCAGCAGTCCTTGTCGATTCCGCCGTTGCGCGGCGCCGGCGATTTTGCACTGGCCCAACAGCAGATCGTGCTTCTCTGCGCCGACGAAACACTGGCCCGGACCGGCGGGATCGCCGCAGGGTGCCAGTTCGGTGTTGATGCCGCAGTGTGCGAAGCTCCGCCGTAGCCAGTCATGGATCCGCTGATAACTCGCCACCGCACTCAGTTCGTACCAGTCGTGTCCCGGCGGTACCACGACGCTGTAGGTCCAATCATTTGCATGGGGAACCAATCCGCCGCCGGTGGACCGTCGGATCAGAGGACGCAGCGGCGTGAGCGCGGCAAATTCAAGGTAACGCTGCGAATAGCCGAAGGTCGCCGCCGGTTCGCTCCAGCCATAAAATCGCAGGATTGGATGGCCGATGGTGGCGACCTGACTCAAGAGCACGTCGTCGACGGCCATGTTCCACGCAGCAGGACCGGAGCCGGTCGAGAGCACCCGCCACGCGTCGAGCGGGGGAATCGGGGCTGCGGAGGCGGATGACGTCCTCACGTCGTCGGTGCGGAAGCCTGGGCCAGCGAGCCATCCTGGCCGCCCACGAAAACCGCCTGGTCGCTGCGCGCCCATTGCAGCGCCGTCACAGGGCCGGGGATCCGAAAGGCCCGCGTGGTTTGCGACTGTTTGACGTTCCAGAAGCGGACTTGCCCCTCTTGTCCCCCACTGGCCAAAAGAAATCCCTGGGACTGATAGGCGAGGGCGGAAACGAGGGCCGCGTGCCCATCCAGAATACGCGGCGAGGTTCCCGAAGGGCCGTTGCCACTGCAATCCCACACCATGATTTGCTCGCCGCCACCGGTGGCCAGGTAACGACTGCTGCGGTGCCAGGCCAGTTCCCGAACCTTGGCCGTGTAGCCGCTCATTTGAAGTTCGTCGCCCAGCTTGAAGGGTTGTGGCCAGATCTGCACTCCCAAATCCTGCGTGCCGGCGACGACCCAGCGCTGATCCGGCGACCAGGCGAGGGATAGCAGGCTGGTTTTCCAGGGCAGCAGTTCGGAGCCTCCCGCAGGACTGGGATCGTAGACCTGCGCGCCGCCGTAGCAGGCGGCGCCGAGGCGGAGACCGTCTGGCCGCCAACACAACGCTGCGATCGTGCTTTTATGGTTTTTCCATTCCCTCAACGCGCGACCTTCCGGCGTCCAGAGCGTCAGTATCCGGCCGGCACCCGTCGCGAGGAGCGTCCCATCGGGGGACCATTCAAGCTGTTCCACCCAGGAACTCCCGCCGGGCATTTCGTGCAACAAAGCGGCGGTGCGGGAATCCCAGAGGCGCACCTTCCCGTCGGCGCCGCTGGTCGCGATCAAGTCCAGTCGCGGATGCCACGCGAGCCGGAATCCGCCGGCAGGATGCGCCGCCCATTGGGCTTCCGCGCGGCCGGTTGCGGCGTCCAGAATCGCGGCGTTGCCTTCCGATCCCAGGGCGGCCCAGTGGCGGGAATCCGGGCTGCCACTGAGGGCGACGACGGGCTCACCCAATTGGAACAACCAATCGACCGGACGCGTTGACAAATCAGCGCTCATCGCAGATCACGCGAGGCAACGGCGGAAGCCTGCGTTCAGGGCCTCCCGATCCAGGTTGCGTCCGATGAAGACGAGCTGATTCTTCCGCTCCTCGGGCGACTTCCAGGCCCGATCCGGCTTGCCATCGAACAGCATGTGCACGCCCTGGAAGATGAAGCGATTTGTCTGACCCTTGATATTCAGAATTCCCTTCATGCGGAAAATGTCCTGACCTTTGGTCTGCAGCAGTTCGCTCAACCAAGCGTTCAGTTTCTTGGCATCCAATTCGCGTTTTTCCTCGATCCCCACGCTGGTCACTGTTTCGTCATGGGTGTGGTCGTGCACGTGGCCGCCATGCTCATGAGTGTGGGCCGGTTCGATTTCCTCCGTGCCCTTCAGCAATTTGCCGGAGAATTCGTCCAGCCCGTGCTGGGTGAACAAGGCGTAATTGCCGTGGGCCGGAATGGTGACGCGAAACCGGGTGGTGTCCGAACCGAGGATGAGTTTGTAAAGCTTCTTTCCGGGCTTCAATTCGCCGCCATTGCGCACGGTCGTCGCCGGATAACTGAAAATCGTGGTCGCCAGATCCTCGGCCGCATGCAACGCGTCGTGCAGCCCGCCATGACCGCATTCCTCGTCTTCATGGCCGTGGTCATGTTCATGGTCGTGACCGTGACCGTCTTTGTGCGCGTGGCCGTGGTCCTCTTTGTGGTCGTGATCGTGCGCAGGCTCATGACCGTGTTCTTCCGAATGGCCATGTTCGTGCGCGCAGTCGTCGTGACTATGGGTGTCCAATTCGAGCAGGACCGCACCCATTACGGGGTCGGGCCCCGGCTCGAGGACGAGCGCATACTCGGCCGCATCGAGATGATACGCACCGCTCCACTCAAAGGGCAGCTCCTTCTCGAGGAAATCGCCGTCGAGCGACAATTTATGGTCGAGGTCAAAGGCGTGGATGTTGATGACCTCATCCGCGGTCAGGTTGGATTGCTGGGTGCGATGAATTTGGGCGACCGGGTTGATCATGCGGATCCGCTTCTCCAGCGCCGTCAGTTCGTCGGCCGAGACCAGATCGGTTTTGTTCAGCAGGATGCGATCGGCGAACGCGACCTGTTCCTTGGCCTCCGGGGCATCGTCGATGTGCAGACTGATGTGCTTGGAATCCACCACGGTGACAATTCCGTCGAGGCGGAAATTGGCCTTCAATTCCTCGTCGCTGAAAAAGGTCTGGGCGACCGGGCCCGGGTCCGCGAGCCCCGTCGTCTCCACCAGAATGTAGTCAAAGCGGTCCTTGCGCTTCATCAATTGGCCGAGAATCCGGATCAGGTCGCCCCGGACGGTGCAGCAGAGGCAACCGTTGTTCATCTCGAAGATCTCCTCGTCGGCGTTGATCACCAGTTCATTGTCGATGCCGATCTCGCCGAACTCGTTTTCGATCACCGCGATTCGTTTGCCGTGGTTTTCCGTGAGAATGCGATTGAGGAGCGTGGTTTTCCCGGAGCCCAGGAATCCGGTGAGCACAGTCACCGGGATGCGTCGATCCGGCACGGAAGCAGTAGCAGCCATAAGAACGGCACCGGTAGCCCAGTGGTGATTCACTGGCAACTGTCGCCGTCGGCGCTTTTATGTTATTTGGCGGTCCGGCGAACGTCCATCCAGAGGCGGGCTCGAAACACACCGCCCGGGGGCAGGATGATCAGTTCGCCGTCGGATCGGCCAAAGCTGTTGGGCAGGGCCGTCCAAGGTTCCAGGCAGTAGAACGGCGATTCCGTGGTGCGGCTCCAGACGGCGGCGAAGCGATATTCCGGTGTGTCGGAGAAATTCACCACGGCTTCCACGCCGGCATCCGGGTCCACAAGGGCGAATTCCTGCTCCGCAAAATCACCCAGCAGGAGCGTGCCACTCACGTCCCGGGCCACGGGCCAGTTCTGCGCCGCCATGGGTTCGGTGAAGAACGATTCGTAGTGGCCAATCGGATTGTAGCGCGTGCACCGGGGCAGTCGGATCTGGCAGCGACTTCGGTCGCCGGACAGGCCCAGAGGGACGCGCAGGTACGGATGAATTCCGGTGCTGAAGGGCAGGGGTTGCGCATCGGTATTCTCGACGGTCTGGTCCAAATTCAGTCGCCCGTCCTCCAGCGAGTAGGTGAGCTGGTGGCGGAAGTGGAAAGGGTAGCTCGGCAGTGTCGCCGCGCTTTCCCTGAGCTCCATGGTCACTGATTTCGCCGACTGCTCCGTCACCCGCCACGGAACCCTTCGCCCGAATCCGTGCTGGGGGGATTGATAGAGCGTGTGGTTGAGGTCGTATTGTCCATCGACGCCGCGGGCGTTGTTGGAACTGACATGGGGGAAAAGGATCGGATTGCCGGCCCACATTTCCTTGGGATAACGCTCCACCACGGCGGGATCGTAATGAAGGGCTTCGACCGGTCCGGCGCCGGCGCCAGCCACCGGCCGGGCATAGCGCAGCAGCCAGGCGCCGAGGTCCGGTCGCACCCAGGCGAAGGCGCCGGTTTCATCTTGGAGTTCTACGAGCATGGGAAAGTGAGAATTGGGGTTGAAGCAATTTCAGTGCGGAAAATCATAGACCGCGATTTCGCGCGAATCGCGGACGTAGAGTTTGCCCTCGGACCAGGCGGGATGGCTGAACGTCTTGCCGCAGGCCTGGAAGCGGCCGAGTTCCGCATATTTTTCGGGTGTGGCGGTGAGCAACCGGGCTTCTCCCGAATCCAGCAGGACGAGCAGTCGATGTCCGTCGGTGATCGTGGCCGCAACGGCGTCGAAGCCGGACTCCGTCCAGCGAATCTCGCCGGTCGCCTTTTCGACACAGATATAGTTTTTGGCCGGACCGAGCCCGTAAAGATGTTCCCCTACGAGGACCGGCGTGGAAAGGTTGATCTTTATTTTCGTATTGAACCATTGCTCCATCGCCCGCTGGCCGGTCCCCTCGGTCTGGATCTGCACCCGCCGCATGCCGGTGGTGTGGCTGGAGAAGGTCACGGTGTCGCCATCAATCACCGGCGTCAGGACATTGCGATTCGCCCCGGTCTTGAAC
>JAYTHD010000223.1:0-4715 GCA_043732975.1 Verrucomicrobiota bacterium | reverse complement strand
CGCCCACCAACCGCTCCACCACCTGGGATCGTTCCGAGGGGCGCAGACGAATGCGCAATTCGGCATCGTCGAATCGGTTGGTCAACGCCAGGACATCGAGTCGACGCCACAGCAAATCCGCTTCCGGCCGGGTGAGATTCGTGTTTCCCGCCAGCACGGCCACGGCTGGGGCGGTGTACTTGTTCGCATCAAAGGCGATTCCCCAAAGCAGTCGCTTCCCGACCGCCTGCTGGTCGAGGTTCGTCGATTTCCACCGCAGCAGCCCCAGTTCGTACTGCGCTTCGGCATTCTCTGGAGCCAGCCGCAACCAACGTTCCGCCGCCGCCTCCTGCATTCCCGCCATTCGCAGACGCCGCCCGAGTTTGATCGCCAGGCGATAGAGGGCCTCGTCGCCCGGTTTTTCCCGCATCAACTGCTCCAGCATCGGCCGGGCGATATCGGGTCGAACCATTTCCACCGCCAGCACCGCATAGTCCTTCCGCTCCTCGTAGGTGGCCGTGCCCGACCCCACCACCAATCCCATGAAATACACCGCCTGCGTCGAGTGAATCGCGGTGTAATAGCGCGCTGCCAGGCGGAGGGCGCGCAGGTTGCCGGGTGCCAGCGCCAGGCTGGTTCGCAACAGGGGCGTCACCTCGGCCCACTTTTTTTCTCCGGCCAGCACCTCGGCCTTGGCCAGGATTCCCATCGCCCTCTGGGTGCGAACATACCGCCACACCGGTCGGGCGCCCATGAAGGCGGCCAATGCCAACGCGAGCACCACCGCCAGCGTCGGCACCAGCCAGCGTCCACGATCCTGAAAAACAGCCGCCCCACAACGAGGTGGGCTCGGGAAAAGAAGGGGAATCACGCGCTCCGGAGTATGGCAGCTCGCAGCGGGGCCGTCAGCAAAAGAACGACGGCCGCCCGCCTCCCTCGGGGCGACCCTTCACCAGACCTCGACCGGTCCCTTCGGCACGGGAATCGCGTCCCGGCGCGTGCTCGCGGGGCCGGCTTCCGGCTCCATGAAACTGGCGGTCATCGGCCCCGGTCGATAACGCGGCAGCAGCTCGCCGGCCTCATCGCAAAATTGCGACCGCCAGCGCAGATATTTCTCCAGCAGCTCCTGGAACTGCGCCCGGGACGCCAGTTGCACCACGGGCTTGTTGAATTCGCTGACGGGACCAAACCGCCGCGCATACCACGGCGCCACCTTGCGAAACATGACGCAACCATGCTTTTCGCCGAAGACCTCGATCATCAGATCCAGGTGTCGGCACATGACTTGGATGCGGTCGGAAAAGCTCGGTTCCGAAGGCACGCTGCCGGTGGTCAGCAGACCGTGGGTGCGGCGAAAAATCCAGGGATCATAAAACGCCCCCCGGCCGATGCTCACGCCCGCGCAGCCCGTCTCCTGAAACATGTGCCGCGCGGCCTCCGGCGTGGTGACGTCGCCGTTGCCGATCACCGGAATCCGTTGCACGGCCTGCACCACCGCGCGAATCCCAGCCAGGTTCACCCGCCCGCTGAAACCCTGTTCCCGGGTGCGGCCATGCACAAACACACCGGCAATGCCCGCATCCTCCAGCGTCCGGGCCAGCTCCGGCGCCGTGAGGTTCTGGTCGTCCCAACCCAGCCGCATCTTGGCCGTCACGGGGATTCTCAAAGCCGCCACCATCGTGCGAACCAGGTGTGCCGTCCGGTCCAGTTCGGTCATCATTGCGGACCCGCCCCCGATCCGGCAGACCTTCCTTACCGGACAACCCATGTTGATGTCGACCGCCTGCACGCCGCGCTCCTGCAGCAGGATCGCCGCATCCCGCATTTCCTCCGGCACGGCGCCAAAGAGCTGAACCGCCAGGGGACGATCCCGGGCATTGGTTTCAATCAGCTTGAAGGCTTTCGAATTTTTTTCGAGCAACGAGCGGGCATTGACCAGATCCGTCGTCGCCAGATCCAGGCCGCCGATCTCCCGGGCCACGAGGCGGAAGGGCAGATTGGTGTATCCCGCCAGCGGGGAAAGAAAGAGGTGCGACTTCAACGCCAACGGCCCAAACGCAATCACCCTCGGACCCTAAGGGATGAGCGGGCGGTCGTCAGCAATCAGTCTTCCGGACCCGACGCATCCACCGACGCAGGGAACGTTCCCGGGCCAAGGGTTTTCCCCGGCAGATTTCCTGAGCGTTTCTTTCTGAATGGGTCATGTTGCTTTTCGTCCTTTCCGGGACCTATCACGATGCTTGGCCGCCTGTTGAAACCGCTTACGTCGCTGAAGCTGACCGTCACCCTGCTGACGCTCGGCATTGCGCTCGTGTTTTTTGGAACCCTGGCGCAGACCACCGATGGTCTGTGGCTGGCGCAAAACCGCTACTTCAAAAGCTGGTTCTGCACCTGGACACCCCACACGGCCGGCTGGCAATGGCTCATCATTCCCCTTCCTGGCGGCTACCTTCTGGGCGTCTCCCTCCTGGCCAACCTCATCGCCGCCCACGTCAGCCGCTTCAAATTCGCCTGGCGGAAATCCGGCATTCTCCTCACCCACTTCGGCGTCATCCTGCTGCTCGTCGGCCAGTTGGTCACCGACATGTTCGCCGTGGAAAGTCAGATGCGGTTGAAGGAAGGGCAGTCCAAAAACTATTCGGAAAGCAGTCTGTCTTCGGAACTGGCCGTGCTCGATGTCACCGATCCCAAGCTGTACAAGGTCGTGACCTTTCCCGAGACCCAGGTGGCGCGCAAAGGCGAGCTGAGTCATCCGGACCTGCCTTTCACGCTGCGCATCACGGATTACTGGGAAAACAGCGATTTGGTCCCGCGCGGACCGATGAGCGGCGGGACGCCCCAGGCGAGCGACGGAATTGCCCAGCGGTTCACCTTTCGTCGGGAACCGGTGACGCGAACCATGGATACCCGCAATTTCCCCGTGGCCTTTGTCGAAGTCCGCGCCGGTGCCGCGGTGAAGGGCACCTGGATCTTGTCGCCTTTCGCCAGCGATGAAAACATTCTGGTGGTCCTGTCCCGCTCGTTTCAAAGCAGCTACGGACCGGAGTTGGGCGCGCGCAGTTTCGAACTTCTGCGGGCGCCGCAACGCTTTGAACATGCGGGCCGGACCTACGAAATGCATTTTCGCGCCGAACGCTTTTATCAGTCCCACTGGATCGAATTGCTCAAATTCACCCACGAAAAATATATCGGCACCGAAACTCCAAAGGATTTCCGGAGCCGCGTCCGGCTGCGCAACCCGGGCCGGGACGAGGACCGGCAATTGGATATTTATATGAACTATCCCCTGCGCTACGGCGGCAGCACCTACTTCCAGGCGAGTTTCGACAAGGTGGATCCCCAGGTAACCGTCCTGCAGGTGGTCAAGAACCCCGGCTGGCTGGCGCCCTATTTCGGATGCGTGCTGGTGGGGGCCGGCCTGCTCACTCAATTTCTAATCCACCTCGCGGGCTTCATCAGCAAACAAATCGTTCCCTCCCCGAAATGAAACGCTGGCTCCCTCGCCTCCTCGCCGTCATCGCCGCCGTCTGGGCGTTTTCCAACTGGCGGGTGCCGCCCGGCACCACCGAACGCGACGCCGCGATCTCCGCCTTTGGCCGGTTGCCGATCATCTTCAGCGGACGCGTGCAGCCGTTCGATTCCCTGGCGCGGAATACGCTCCTGCAGATCCGGGAAAAACAATCCGCCAACTACGAGCCCTGGAAGGCGTGGTATGAAAAACCACAAATGGCCAGCGCCACCGACTGGCTGCTGGAGGTGATGTGCCAGCCGAAGCTCGCGCAATCCCGGAAGGTCTTCCGGATTGATCACCAGGAATTGAAGGGTCTTTTTGGACTATCCGCCGACGGGAATCCCGCCCGGCAGGACGACGGCAAGCACTATTCCTGGAACGATCTGGAGAAAAACTACGAACAGTTCCGCGAGACGGTTCGGGGCATTACCAACCAGACGGCCAACCAGACGGTCTTTGAGAAGTCCGTCGGCCGGCTGGAAAATGCGATGAATCTCTTCATCCGCTGGCAGAACATTTTGCGCCCCATGGACGGCACCAACGCCGTGAGCGAACTGGCCCGTTACGAGGCGGGCCTTCCCGCAGGAATCGCCGCCTTCCAGGCCCGGATGGCCGACCGCCCCTTTGATACGAATGCCTTGTCCCAGCTGCTGACCCAGTCTCAACGCTACCTGGCCATGGACGGCATGGAGACACCGTTGGTGATTCCCCCGCAGGGTTCGGGCGCGGTGACGACTGACTGGCAGCGGATGGGATCCGCCCTGCTGGCGCCGGGACTTCCCGCCGACTTGTTGAACCATCTGACCGGACGCCGGGTGCTCCCGGAGGAACGCGTCACTCAACTCATGGCCTCCCTGGGTCAGGTCAAACTGCGGCCGGCGGTCCAGCAATACGCGCAAATGGTGGATGCCTATCGCGCCGGCGATTTCGCGAAATTGCACACGACGGCGGACGCCTACGCCGACTCGCTGCGTCCCGATTATGCCGCCGCCCTGGGCAAAGTACGCACCGAACAGAAATTCAATTTCTGGGCGCCCTTTTACCAGGCCATCAACATCTACGTGCTCGCCTTCCTGCTGGTCTGTGTGTTCTGGGCGACACTCTCCGAGCCGTCACGAAAAACGGCTTGGTGGCTGATTGTCGTCGGCCTCGTCGTGCATTCGCTCGGCTTGATCACCCGCATGGTGATCGAAGGACATCCGCCCGTGACCAATCTGTACAGCTC
>JAYTHD010000222.1:0-3065 GCA_043732975.1 Verrucomicrobiota bacterium | reverse complement strand
GGAATTGTTGAAGACGTTGATGCCGCCGATTCCATAACATTGCAGCGTCAATGCGCTGTTGGCGGTGAAACTGCCGTTGTTGTTGAAGGTTCCGCCATTCATTTGCCAGGCCCCGTCGGTCCAGGTGGCGGTGCCGTCATTCTGCACGAGCCGGTTGAGCTGGTGGGTCGTGCCGCTGAGGTTCAACGTGCCCGTCGCCGCAATGAGGGTTTTGCCGCTCCCGCCCATCGCCCCGGAGACCCAATCCACCCGGCCCAGAACGGTCAGGAGTCCGGCGCCTCCAATTTCACCGCTGCCGAGGTGGATCACCCCTTGGGCGTTGACCGTGCTGTTCGTGGCCAGGGTCAGAGTGGCTCCCGAATTCATGACCAGTGTCTGTGTGGCACTGCCGCTGCTCTGCCCGAGGCGCAGACCAACAATGTTCGCGGAAACATCCAGATCCACCACCGCGTCCGGCGTGGCGATCTCGACGTAATCGCTGGCAAGGGGCACGCGCGCAGGGTTCCAGTTGGCGGCGACGTTCCATGACCCGCTGCTGGCGCCGGTCCAGGTCACCGTCGCGGGTGGAGTCACCTGTCCGAGGACGGGATGGGCCAGGGATCCCCCGAGCGCGCAGGCCGCCCAGAGATGGAAAAATGTGCGTTGCTTGGCATTCATGAAATATTTGGGGCTGAGAGACGGGAGGCGGCGTGGGGTGTCCTTCCGGTCACTCATGGGCATTCATCCCGGCCGGGCGGTAGAGATTACGGGACAGTGTCTGAGCAACCCGGAGGCGTCGACCCGCAGTCCACCACCTGCGACCATGTCCAACACCGTCCGATTGGATCCACAACGAAGTGAAGGAAGAGGAACGGGACCGAAGTGTAGGCATGTGCCGCTATCGGACCCGTGTCATCCGAAAGCAATCCCCAATTGCGCAAATAACGGCTCCGACGCAACTCCTCTCACGACGAACCGCGACGCCAGACCAACCACCGCTTCAGCCAAACCGCCGCGCGCGGAGTCAGCCGGGTCCGGTTGTACAAGTCACCACATTTCCGGATCGCTTCCGCCTGAGTGGGATAGGGATGAATCACGCCGGCCAGCCGGCCCAGACCCACGCGACCGGCTATGGCCACACTAAGTTCGCTGATCAGATCGCCGGCATTCCGCGCCACCACCGTCGCGCCCACGATCACGTCCGTTCCGGCACGCACATGGATTTTGACGAAGCCTTCCGTCGCGTCGTCGGTCACCGCCCGATCCACTTTGGCCAGTGCTTGTTGAAAGGTGGTCACCGCAATTCCTCGGGCGCGGGCTTCGGGCTCGGACAACCCCACCTGCGCAATTTCGGGATCGGTGTAGGTGCACCACGGAACTGTGAGCGAACTCCAGCGACGACGCCCGAACGGTCCAACGCTGAACAGCGCATTCTGCACCACCAACCGGGCGGCGAAATCGGCGGCGTGGGTGAACTTCGCAGCCAGACAAACGTCACCGCATGCATAAATTTCCGGCCGGGTGGTCCGCAGAAAATCATCCACCACGACACCCCGGTGCGAATCAAACTGAACGCCCGCGGCCTCCAGTCCCAGATCCTCCACATTGGGCGCCCGGCCGGCCGCCGCGAGGACGGCATCCACTTCGATCTCTCCAACGACACCGTCGGCAACCCAGGTCAAACGACGTCGAGAGCCATTCCGCTCAGCTGCTTTCAGCTCCGCGTTCAACACGAGGCGAACGCCCTCCGACTGCAATCGGGCCGCCAGTACGGCGGCGGCGTCCGGGTCCTCGCGGTCCAGCAATTGGCCATGTCGATGGAGCAGGATCACCTCCGTCCCCAATCGGGCAAATGCCTGTGCCAATTCGCACCCAATGGGTCCACCGCCGAGAATCGCCAGTCGGCGCGGCTGAACGGTGAGGTTGAATACGTTCTCGTTGCTGAGGCAACCGCCGTCCGCCAGGCCGGGCACATTCGGCAGGACCGCCCGGGCGCCGGTGGCAATCACCGCCCGGTGAAAGCGTAACTCCTGACCATCCACCACCACGCTCGTGCGATTTTGAAAGCGGGCCGCTCCCAGAAAGACATCGACGCCGAGGTCACGAAACCGCGCGGCCGAATCATGCGGCGCGAGCCCGGCCCGCAATCGACGCACCCGCTCCATCACGGCGGCAAAGTCCACGGAGACCGCACCGCCGATCCGAATTCCCAACCGCTCCGCACGGCGCACATCCGCCGCCGCCTGGGCACTTCGCAGCAGGGTTTTGGACGGCACACAACCAACATTGAGGCAATCCCCGCCCAGCAAATAGCGCTCAATCAAGGCCACCCGCGCACCGAGGCCCGCCGCCGCAGCCGCCGTCACCAAGCCCGCCGTGCCACCTCCCATGACGACGAGATCATACCGACCCGTCGGCCGCGGATTTCGCCAGTCCGCCGGATGCACCAGCCCCACCAGCGCCCGATTATGGACGTCATCGGGCTCGATTTTGAGCGACATGGAATTTGTTATTTGGAGCTATTCACGGAGGCGACGCGAGTGGACAGCGCTTGCTTCGCCAAGCGCGCCACGTAGACGGTGACGACCGCCGTCACCACCAGCCCGGCGATCCAGAAGACCCACTCGGCCATCGATCGGGCACGGGGCTGATGGATCCGGGACAAATCACCCAGTACGGAACCCAGGTAGACATACAACACCGTCCCCGGCAGCATGCCCACCCAGGAAGCCAGCACGTAGTCGCGCAGGGAAACGCGGGTTAATCCGTAGAAATAATTGAGCAGCGTGAACGGGTAGATCGGCGACAGGCGGGTCAGTCCGACAATCTTCCAACCTTCCCGGCCAACGGCTTCGTCCAGGGCGGCGAAGCGGGGATGCTTCGCGATCCGTCGACGGATCCAATCCCGGGCCACAAATCGGCCCACCAAAAAACTGAGTGTCGCGCCCAACGTGGCTCCCGCCGAGACATATATTGTGCCCCAGACCGGTCCGTACAAAATGCCGCCACCGAGGGTGATCCAGGATCCGGGAATGAAACACACACAGGCGGCGGCATAGAGGACGATGAAGCACAAGGGCCCCCAG
>JAYTHD010000221.1:0-6584 GCA_043732975.1 Verrucomicrobiota bacterium | reverse complement strand
CGGGACGTTCCCGCCGGCCTGTTCGGCGTGACCGCGATCTCCGCCGGTTCCTCCGACACGGGCGTGGTGGTCGGCACCGGCGCTCCGACCGGGATTTTGACCGTCTCCCCGAATCTCACCGCGCCTGGCCGTTGGTCGGCACGTTCCTCGTGGAGCCCGCGATGGGTGCCTGACAACACGACGATTGCCCACTACCGGGTCGTCTGGAATGCCAACCCCTCCACGCTCTCTCTCGACCGCAACTTTACCGTCGACTCTCTGGATCTGTCGTCGGGCGGAATTCTGGCGGGCGACCCCAAGGCGGAAATCCTCACGCTCGCTGTCCAGGACACCAGCACCTGGTCGGGTGGCTCCATCGAGGATCTTCAATTGATATTGCAGGGACTGACCCTGACCGGTTCCAAACCCTGCCGGCTCAACCGATCACAGCTCGTGCTCTCCGATTTGTGCACCATTCAGTCGGGCTCGCTGGCTCTCGCCGGGGGCGCACTCGTGACCGTCAACCGGGCCGGCGTCCTGGACCTGAAAGAGGGCACCCTGGTGACGGCTCCATCTCCGGATACAGGTGAACAAATCATCAACTATGGCGCCCTGGGAAAGTTCGCCTCGGGCGGTGTCTCGGGGATCCAGTGCCCGGTGCACAATCATGGACTCCTGCGGGTCACTCAGGGAATCCTCCAATTAAAGAGCACCTTCGAGCAGGACGGCGTCGTGGAAATCCTCGAACACGCCGCCCTGCAATCCGAACTCCCGCTGAATCTGGAACGTGGCCTCCTGCGCGGGGACGGCACCCTGGTCGGACCGGTGACCGCCGGCGGCGTCATCCAGCCCGGCACGGATGGATCCGTGGGACAACTGACGTTCACGTCATCCCTCACTCTGGACCCGGCGTCCACCCTGTCGATGGACGCGGACCTGAAGGAAAATCCTTCCGCAGATCGCGTGCTCGTCCAGAACACGTTGACGCTGCGCGGCAGTCTGCGCCTCTCGCTGCCTCACGGCGGCATCGGACTGGCCGGCAGCGGGCCGCTGGTCATTGCCCAGGCGGCATTGGTAACGGGCCAGTTCCGCAACGTGCCGCCAGGCGGACGATTGATGACTACCGACGGATCCGGGTCGTTCCAGGTGGACTACGAAGGCAGCCACGGCACCTCGCTGGCCGCCGTCTGGTTATCCGATTTTCGGGCCAGCCCCGCGCAGCCGATCCCGGTGGCGAAATTGCCTTATCTCATCGTCTATGGCCGCGAGGGCAGTCCGACAGGTGGGGCCCCTGATGTCTGGCTGGCCAGCGCCGATGGCTCCCTGGATGTGCGCCTGGGCGCGGGACAGAACCCCCGATTTTCACCGGACCGCAGCCGGATCGGTTTCGTGCGTCCCAACAAAATACCCTCGTCGCAGGACATCTGGGTGCGGCACCTCGCGTCCGGACTGGAACAGCCCTGGGTCGTGGCGGCCAAGGCGGACGAATTAATCGCCGGATTTGATTTTGTCGCCGCAGGCGATGGCATGGTATACGACCAGAATTGCGTCATCTCCTTCCAACCGTTTTCCGGTTCTCCGACGGTTTTTTTCTCCAATCCCGACGCCTGTAATTACCGGGCTCCCGCCGTCCGTCCAGGCACCGCGCAGGTGGTGGTGCATCACCGGGATCAGGGCCTCGTGATTCTGGGCGCAGCAATCAACCCGCTAAAAGTGCCCAATTCCCAACCGGGCGACCTCTGGCCGGCGTGGTCGGCCAACGGCAGTCGCCTGGCGTTTCTCCACGATTCCGATCTGCTGGGGATGGGAGTGGATGGGAGTGGACGGAAATCGCTGCTGGCGGCATCGAAACGAACGGTGACCGCCCGCGGACAACCCGCCTGGACGCCGGACGGACAATATGTGGTCGCGCCGCTCACCGTGGATGGCCAGGACGGTCTGTTTGTCGTGGCCGCCAACGGCTCCGGTGGGCTGGCCCGCCTCGCCGTCGACGCCAACGGATGGCCGCCGAATCATGTAGGCAGCGTCGTGGCCCTGGAACCGTTTCCCGCAGTGGCGTGGTCCACGCAGATCGGCTACCCGGGAATTGACGGCCTGTTGGCCAATCCACTGGATCTGAAGACCAATACTCTGGAAGGCTGGCTGGGTGGTAGTTTGAATCTGCCGCTCGCCGGGATTCTTCTCGAGAACGAGAGGGGCGGTCAAACGATGTCGATTCGGAAAAGCCCCGGCCGGTGGACTCCCGATTTGCCGGTGCCGCCGGGCATCGGTGGTTACCTGAGCAACGGTCAACCGGCCAGCGTTGTGGTGACCGGCTGGCTGGCTCACCCCGCACAGCGCGGGGTTATCACTGCGGGTCCGCACCTCTATGGCGCGCGGTCGCCGCAAGTGGCCGACTTTGAAACCATGCTGGGTTTTCCGCCTCCGGAGGGGACCACCGTAACCCGGTCGGCGGGGATCACCGGCGGCGCGGGCTTCGAAAGTCTGGTGTTCAAGAACGGAGAGTGGCACGAGCTTTTGGCACCGCAGCCAGCCACGGTGCCGCCAGTGGCAGTGATCGGAGAGGGCTGGCGAGTGGAACTCGGTGGACCCGGACTCTTTGCGCCACCGGAAAACCAGCGCGTTTTCCTCGGTGACCCTGCGAGCTTTCACGTCGCGACCGCCGGCGCCCCGCCGTTCAGCTATCGGTGGATGAAGGCCGGCGACACCGGTCGCGTGCTGTCCACCAGCGACACTCTGACGCTGGCGGCCGTCCGCCCCGGCGACCTCGGCACCTACTATGTGGAGGTGACCGATCAGGCAGGGACAACCACCAGCCAGCCAGCCCGCCTCATCGCGGACGGATCTCTCCGGATCGTCACCAACCCGGTGCCGCCCGGAAAACCCGTGCCGCCCGGAACGACCGTGACGCTCTCGGTGACCGCCTTGGGCAGCGGCGACCTGTCTTATCAATGGTTTCGTAACGGCCGGCCCCTGCCGGGAGAAACCGCGGACACCCTCGTATTGCCCCTGCTGACGCCGACCGATGCCGGGCGATTTTCCGTACGGGTTCATGACTCGTTCTCCACCGTCTTCAGCGCCGCGGCGCCGGTGATTCCGGAAGTTCCCGTGCTGCCATTTTCGGACGCCTTCCTGGGAGGCATCGAGGCGGGGGCCAATTTCACCAATCAGATTCCGGGGAACAACGGCATGGGACGCGGCCAGAATGCGGATGCCACCGCGGAGCCCGGCGAACCCGACCATGCCGGCTTACCCGCGCGGAACTCCGTCTGGCTATCCTGGGTACCCACCGCCTCGGGCGTTGCCGCCATCGACACCCTCGGCAGCTCGTTCGATACGCGCCTCGCCATCTACACGACCAACGCGCCGGGCGTCCTCAGCGTCAAGAATCTCCGACTCGTAACCGAGGACGATGACGCGGACGTGGGCGTGCGCACGGCCCGGGCCAGTTTCAACGCCGCCGCCGGAACCCGCTATTTCATTGCGGTGGACGGCGGCGGACGGGATCGCGGGGGCATCCTCCTGTCCTGGAGCCTCGAGGCCACGAGCCAGCGGATTCCCGAGATCTCCCGGCAGGCCGTGTCCCAGAATCTTGGCTTCAATCAGACTTTGAAACTGCTGATCGAAGCGGCCATCGAGCCCGGCACCCGACAGATCTTCTCGTGGTTCCGCAATGGATTGCCCGTGCCCGGCGGTCTGGACGGAACGTTGGATCTTGGCGTCCCCGGCGAGGATCAGGTGGGCAAATATTCAACCGAGATCCGCCAGGTGTACCCGGACGGATCCGCGCGCCTGGTCCGGTCGGTGATCGCCGAGATTCAATTGTCCCACCGCAGCAACGGGAGTGATTCCGCACTGCGGGCCTTTGATCGACTCACCGACGTCCTCCAACAATTGGGTCGCCCTCGCCTCCGCGATGCCGACGCCGCGGGGTCAGGGCACCGGCTGGGCCTCTCCCACGGCGTGTCCGGAACCCAGGTGTTCACCACCGCCGGAGAAAGCGTGGACCCGGCCGAACCCATCCATTGCGGCGTCCCGGGAGGAGCCTCGAAATGGTATCCGCTGAACTGTGATACCGACGGTGTGGTGACTTTGGACACCGCCGGCAGCAGCTTCGACACAGTACTGGCCGTTTATTACGACACCGGCCTCGGCACGGACGTGTACGATGGGTTGCGGGCCGTGGAATGTAACAACGATGCGTCCCCGACGAACACAACCAGCGCGCTGTCGTTCTGCGCCTCGGCCGGCACCGTCTACCTGGTGGCCGTCGATGGCGTCGGCGGCGCCACCGGAAAGGCGAAACTCAATTACCAGATGGCGGCGCCCCCGGCCAGCGTGTGCCCGGGCCCCGGAATTAGCTGCCCGCTTCGGCGATCTCAACGGGTGGCCACCCAGGGTTCGACCATCGACTTGCACGCCGATGTCTCCGGCACCGAACCACTCACCCTGTCCTGGTTTCGCAATGGAATCCTGGTTCAATCGGACGCCAGCACCACGCTGACATTGCCCAACGTGACCGCGACCGCCGCTGGCAACTACAGTTTGCGAGTCACCAACGCGGACGGACAGGCCGAGCAGGTGGTCGCACAACTGGCGGTGGTGATCGACGACCGCGCCTTGCTCGGCTATGAGGAAAACTGCGATGGCTCCCTGAACTTCGCCGTGGCCGGCGCGAAAAACGTGGAATACGTGTTCGAATCCTCCACCGATTTGCAATCCTGGACACCGTTGTTCAGCGGAAGTTCCCCCACCGGCTTAATGGAACTGCCCGTGCTGAATCCCCAGGAAACTCAAGGAAAGACCTATCGAGCCCGAAAAAAATAGTTCCTCGCACAACCCAAACCACGCACCGCCGTCACGATGAATCTGGACGAGGCCCATCCCGCCACTTGGCTGTCGCAAAACCGGACTCCCCTGGCCGCACTCGTTCTCATCGTGCTGTGGAGCGTTGAATCCGTTGCCCCCATGTTTGCCGGCCGGACGCGCCGGGGCTCCCATTACGTCCATAACCTCGGCCTCGCGGCGTTCAATTCGGTGATCGCCTCCGGATTCGCCCTCGCCCTCGTCAGCGTGACGGAATGGGCACACCGTCACTCGTTCGGCCTGTTGAACCTCGTCGCGCTCCCCGGCAAATGGCCGGTGGTGGCAGCGATCCTCGGGATCGATTGCTGGCAATATTGGTGGCATCGATTCAACCACCAGGTGCCGCTCCTGTGGCGCTTCCACGCGGCCCATCATTCGGATGCCGACCTGGACGCCAGTTCCGGCGTTCGCTTTCACACCGGGGAATTGTGCTTCTCCTTCCTCGCCCGAATGATGGTCCTGCCGCTTCTCGGCATCACCCTGCCGCAACTCCTGCTCTACGAGAGTCTTTCCCTGCCGGTGATTCTCTTTCACCACAGCAATATCCGGATTTCCGGGCGTGCCGACCGATGCCTGCGCTGGCTGATTGCCACCCCGTGGATGCACTGGGTGCACCACTCCCGCCAGCAACCCGAAACCGACTCCAATTACAGCAGTTTTCTATCTATATGGGATCGCCTGTTCGGCTCTTTCCTCCTGCGCCAGCGGCCATCGGAGATTTTACTCGGCCTGGACCACTATACCGAACCAGAATGGCGACAGTTACCGGGCATACTTCTTTCTCCCTTTAGAAAACCGGCCGACAGAAAATCGCCACCGACTGATTCGGAATGCGAATAATCCAGCATTCACGGTTTCCTGAGCCGGAAGTACTGCCGGGAAGATTCCCCACGTTCCCGCCGGATCAGCAACTGGTCGCCGCGAGTGACAACCGCATTGGTGACGGTGCTCCAGTCGGTCGGTATCAAGTGCGTGGCTTGTTCAAGGACATGGTCCGCGAAATGGCTCGACCACGAGATCTCGACCGCATTGCCCGCTACCGGTGAGATCTTCAATAAGGGCAAGGGCACCAGTGTGAGATTCGAAATGTCGATCTGCCACAGGTGCCCACCGGCCCATAAACTGGATCCGCTCCAGATCAATTCACCGTTGGTTGAGGGGGTAAAAGTCCAATCGAAGAAATACCCGGAATCCATCGCCGGCAGATAATCGCCGGTAAACCGGACGCTGCCACCCGGGAGTGGAACCCCCGAGACACTCCGAACCGACAGCTCGAATGGGCTTCCACCTTCCAGAACTGCGTTGGAGATCAACCCGGTCATCTCCGGAGTAGTGGCCGTTGGATCCAGATGAAACGTAGCAGAAATGGGCACCACCCGAACGCCCGCAGATATCCGATCCCCTCGCTCCTCCACCGTGGCGCCCGGCATCGTACGATATACGGTGAACTCAAAGGCATCGTCCGCTCTCAAAACTGAAGCTCCGAATACCAGACTGGCCAGCACGCCAGCTGGGTATCGAATTTTCATGGAATCAGCCTCAACCACCTGTGCTTGATCATCCGCTCCGAGGTTGCCAACCGCAAGACCACCGGCGCACAAAACCAGTGCTTTGGGTCTGCGACGCCGGCGATCCACCGACGATACCCTCACCCCACCGCATTCACTCGCAAATCCCGCAACACGCTGATGCCCGGCAACGGCACGCCACGAATCGGCCGCGCGCCGTCCTTCCGCTTC
>JAYTHD010000220.1:0-17951 GCA_043732975.1 Verrucomicrobiota bacterium | reverse complement strand
AAGCCCCCAAAATCCCCCGCCCCGCCCTCACTCCCGCTTCCCA
Organism: Verrucomicrobiota bacterium; assembly: GCA_043732975.1. GTDB lineage: Bacteria > Verrucomicrobiota > Verrucomicrobiia > Limisphaerales > UBA9464 > CANIZL01. The sequence continues at coordinate 17,908 of JAYTHD010000220.1, read as the reverse complement.
ACCTCTGCCCATGAAATCAACGACTCCTCCCGCGTCGCTAGCCAACGACGACGGATCTCGATCTCCCCATGCTCGCCTCGCTCCAGCCGCAGGGTCTCTTTTGCGCCCAATTCCAGGGCCCGCTTGATCTGTTTGTCCGCCTTGGCGGGCGTTAGAGCGTATTCCACAGACCGACCGGCCTCCCGCAGGCGTGCGACCAGGCCCATTGACTCCAGACGCATCGATTCGTCCTCAATGATAACCACGATCTCGACACCGCTGGCAAAGGACGGCACCAGTTTGCGGGATTTCAGCAACTCGGCCAAAACGACATCCCCCATGCCGAAGCCAAGGGCCGGCAGGTCGACTTTTCCCTCACTCACCTGCCGAATGAGCTGATCATACCGTCCCCCACCGGCGATGGCCCTGAATTCCCCCTTGCGATCGAAGGCTTCAAAGACAATCCCCGTATAGTAGGCGAGTCCCCGAATGACGCCGTAATCGATTTTTACGAAGTTGGCGAGCCCGCGGGCCTGCAGATTGTCCAACACCTTCTGCAATTCCGGTTCGGGAGCACTTGCTTGAATGAAGGCGGTCACGTCTTCATAAAGCACTCCCAAAGGCGCCAATTTGGCCGTGCTCACTGCGGGGCTCTCACGTTCGATCTTGTCCACCACCTGGTAAAACTCATATGCCCGCTGCGGGTCGCCGCCCCGGGCCGCAAAAAATCGTTGCCAGGCCTGGCGGCTGCTCAGGCGGATCACAAAATCCTCGGCCGTGAGCCCCAGAGCGCGCAGCATGTCGATCAACAGCGCTACCATCTCTGCATCCGCCGAGGAATCGGTTTCTCCAAAGAGATCGCAGTTCAGTTGGAAATGCTCGCGCAGGCGTCCCTTCTGTTGCTTCTCATAGCGGAAGAGCTGCGGCAGGGAGAACCACTTGATGGGCTTTTTATAGGCCCTCTCCGCGGTGGCAATCATTCGAGCCACAGTGGGCGTCATTTCCGGCCGCATCGCCACGGCGCGCTCGCCCTTGTCCACAAAATTGAACAACTGGGCGACGATTTCGGCGCCCGACTTGTTGGTATAGAGTTCGAGTGGTTCGACCGGCGGACCATCATACTCGCGAAAGCCATACCGTCGCGCGGTTTCCCGCCAACAGCGGAAGATGTGTTGGCGCAGGTCGGCACTCCAGGCATCGGCATTGGGCAATGGCTCGGGATAAAAATCACGGAAGCCGGGTAGGCGATCGATCATCCGTGCCAAAGTAGCGGACGCCGGACGGCGGGAAAGAGGTTGCGTACGTCCGCGGGCCAATGTCGACGATCACGCCGACCAACGCGTCAATTTGGCCGCCAAACGGGACTCGCTTGCCGCCTCGCCGACCCAGCCCGGGAAATCCCGCTTCAGGTCCCGCATTTTTGGAATTTCACCCCATGCCGCAACCGTGAACACCTCATGTGCCTGGTCAGCAGGCAATCCCAGCTCCCGTGCCTGCCGGGCAAACCGCTGCCGGAGAACCTGGCGCCATTCCTCCAAGGTGTTCGCGATCGGCATCTGATGACGACCAATCCACGGCAGCCATTCCCGAATCTGACACTGGTGGCACCACGATTCCGCGGCGATTATTTCAAACGCCTCCTCCACGGCGATCACCAGGTCAAAGGTGTTGGCGCCCGCCTGATAGCCATCGTAGGTATTGAGGATCACCGGGGTTTTGATCCAGCGGGACTGGGTCTCATCCGCCACCGGGTATTCGTCCAGAAACGCGTGGGGCACATTGATCATGTAGGCCACGCGCCGCACCGCTTCGGCCACCGTGACGTGGTCGGGATGCACACCCGCCAGAGGGTCCTGGGACAACGGTGGACAGAGCAGATAGTCGGGCTCGAACTCCCGGATCGCCTGCCAAAGTGCGGCCAGCAAATCGGTGGTCAGGGTGCGCGCCTCGCCAAAAGGTTGGCCATCCGGTCGCTGAAGGCGGATAAACTCGTAGCCGCCGATGCGGGCGCTTTCCCCCTGTTCGGCGAGCCGGAGCGCTGCGGTCTCCTGGCGGGTCCTGAATTGGTGCCCGCTCCGCCCGTCCGTACACACGATGATCCGCCCGCGAAAATTCGCACCGAGGGAGCGTCGCCACAACTCAAAAGTACCCGCGGCGACGAATTCAAAATCGTCGAAATGCGCATGAACATGCAAGACCTTCATGGCCGGTGCTGCGCCTGTACTCTCGAGGGGAACAAATCCGTCGGCTTAATCGGGTTTGTGCAGGGAGTGGCACGCCTTGCAGCTCGCGGCCGCCTTCCAGGCGTCGATCGCTCCCGGCTTGTGCGCCGCCAACTGCATGGCGGCCGCCTTCAATGCCTTGGTCTTCTCGGCCCAACTGGCCAACTCACCCTTCGGCGGTTTGTTGCGGGCCAGATCGCGGGTCAACTCCACCATCAACTGTAAATCCGCTTCGCTGGCCTTACCCGCCCCGATGCGACCGGAAATCGTGTCGGCTCCCTTCAGGGCCGGATCCTTGCCCTTGAAGCCCGCCTTCATCACGTCCTCAACGCTTCGTCCGGCGTTGGATCCCGTTCCGGACGAAGAACAACCTGTCATGGTGAGCAAACAAACCGTGCCCGCAGCGGCCCAACCCAAGGTGCGCAATCGATACATATCTTCGCCGGGTATGTCGGCGAACCACCGGGTCAAGGTCAAGGCAAACCGGATGGCCGTGAAGCCCGCGGGATGGAGCGAGCCGGATGAACAGCGGCCAGAAGCGGTAGAAATGGTCCTCAACTGCCAGCGGCCGGAATGCCGCCACCTCGAGCGGCTGCCACTCATGGAAAAGAATGTCGTGTTAATGTAATATATAAAAAGCGGGAGTCTTCCATTGAGTTCGTCAAGCCCAAGCCGGTAAGGCTGGCTGAAGATCGGCAAGAGCAGCACCAAAAGAATCGCCCCGCCCCGCAGGTCATCCAACGCCCGACCATGGCCACCCGCGGTTCCGATCACTCCCTCCGGGCAATGCTGGCGACCCCGCCGCCAGGCCGCGCAACTTCACGCCGATTGAATCCTCGCATCTCGACGTTTCTGGGGATGGATCGCTCGCATTCGGTGAAATGTTCAGGTTCGGAGAGTGATCGGACCCATTTTGGATGTCCTACCGGGTTGGGTGAGCCCGCCTGACAAAGTCCCGTCGACCGAAGCCTTGAGTCGTCCCTCGGTCCGACCGGGCCCGCGAGGTTCGCTTCGTGGGTCGCGCTTGTGCGATCCCGGAGCGCCTTCGAGTATCGTTCTGTGAGATTTTTCACCATCGCAGCCGCAGCCGCCGTTGCCGCTGGTCAGCTCGTCATCGCGACTCAGGCCGGCGAACCCGTGCGGGCCAACCACGGCATGGTGGTCAGCGCCCATGTGTTGGCTTCCCAAGCCGGGGTCGAAATCCTGCGACGCGGCGGCAATGCCGTGGATGCGGCCGTCGCGACTGGGCTGGCGCTGGCGGTCACCCATCCGGCCGCGGGCAACATCGGTGGGGGCGGATTCATGGTGCTGGCCCTCAGCGACGGGAGGACCACCACCGTCGATTTTCGAGAAGTCGCACCGGCCGCCGCTCGAGAAGACATGTATCTCGGACCCGACGGGCAACTCGTCCCGGGTTCCAATCACAAGGGATTCCGCGCTGTGGGTGTCCCCGGGACCATTGCCGGATTCGACGTCGCCCTCAAAAAGTATGGTCGCAAGTCCTGGAGCGACGTCACCCGCCCGGCCATCCACCTCGCCCGCGACGGATTTCCCCTGACCCCGGCGTTGGCTTCCGAATTCGGGAAGCTTCAAGGCGAGTGGAAACAGAATCCCGCGGCAGCGGCAATTTTTCTCCGCCCCGATGGCCGTTCCTGGAGCGTCGGTGAGATCTGGCGTCAACCGGACCTGGCCGCAACTCTCGAGCGCATCCAGCAACACGGACGCAACGGTTTCTATCGCGGCCCCACGGCGCAGCGGCTCGCGGACTCGATGCGACAACACGGCGGACTGATCACCCGGGAGGACCTGGCCCGTTACCGCGCCATTGAGCGGGCACCGGTCCGCGGCAATTACCATGGGTGGGAGGTCGTCTCCATGGCCCCACCCAGTTCGGGTGGAATCGCACTAATAGAGATGTTGAACCTGCTCGAATCGCGGGATGTCCGGTCCATGGGACACAATTCGGGTCCCTATCTGCATTTGATCGCGGAGGTCATGCGCCGTGCTTTTGCGGACCGCGCGCGATTTTTGGGCGACCCGGAGGCGAATCCGGACATGGACGCCACCACGCGCCGGTTGACCTCCAAAGCCCACGCAGCGCGGCTCGCGCGAACGATCGATCCCGACCAGGCCTCGCCGAGCGACTCCGTGCGCATTCAGCAGGCTTATGAGAGCCCCGAGACAACGCACTACTCCGTGATCGACGCCGACGGCAACGCGGTGGTGGTGACCTACACGCTCGAAGATTCCTACGGGGCGCGCGTCGTCGCGGAGGGCTTGGGGTTTCTCTTGAACAATGAGATGGGGGACTTCAATCCGCAACCGGGACGAACCGATGCCACGGGATTGATCGGCACGCCGCCCAACCGCGTTCGACCCGGCCGGCGCATGCTGTCGAGCATGACACCCACCATCCTGCGGCGCGCGGGGAAACCCGTGTTGCTCCTCGGGTCACCCGGGGGGCGGACAATCATCAATACGGTGTTGCAGGTGGTGTTGAACCGGGTGGATTTCGATTTCGACCCGCTGGCCGCGGTGGCGGCCCCGCGAATCCATCAGCAGTGGCTCCCGGATGAAATTGTGCTGGAGGTATCGGGTGGTTCCGCATCCACCCCCTGGCCGCAGGAGGCGCTGAGAAAACGGGGACATCACGTTCGCGAGGGCGGGCCCCAGGGGCGGGTGATGTTGATTCAGGTGGAGGATTCGCCGGCGGCCAACGGAAGATATTTGGGCGTATCCGACCCGCGGGACCCCGACGGCGCGGCCGCGGGCTACTGACCCGGACATTTGCCGCCTGACCCGCCGCGGACAATCCGCTACGGTGCGCCCATGGCTGCGCCACTGATTGAGTTGGATTCCGTCACGAAATCTTATCCCGCCGCGGACGGATCCGCGCCGGTCGTCATTTTGCGGGAGGCGATCCTCGCGGTGCAGCCCACGGAGAGTCTCGCCATACTTGGGCCCAGCGGCTCCGGAAAAAGTACGATTCTGAATTTGCTGGGTGGGCTGGATCGACCGGACGGAGGCCAGGTGCGTTTCGCGGGACGCGATTTGGGGGCGTTGGCGGAGGCTGACCTCGCGGACTTTCGCAATCGTTCCGTGGGCTTTGTTTTTCAGCAGCATCATCTGCTGCCCCATGCCACGGTTTTGGAAAACGTACTCCTTCCGACACTGGTGTCCGGGCGGGCGACTTCCGATGCAGCTCTGGTGCGGGCTCAGAAGCTGCTGGAACGGGTCGGTCTCCGGGAGCGGGTAAATCAATTGCCCGGTCGCCTTTCCGGCGGTGAGCGGCAACGGGTGGCTTTGGTGCGGGCCTTGATCAATGAGCCGACCGTGGTTCTGGCGGATGAGCCAACCGGCGCGTTGGACCAGCAGAATGCCGCGGAGGTCGCCGCGTTGCTCATGGAACTGAATCGCGAAGCGGGCGTCACCCTGGTGGTGGTCACCCACAGCGCCGAACTGGCCGCGCGCTGTCAGCGTCGCATTGAATTGCAAAATGGACGCCTGGTCCCGGTCGGCTGATTTGAACGACCTCGCCAATCGCACCGCCCATGACCCTCCGACAACTCGCCTTCGCCAGTGCGCGATTTCATCTGCGCTCACACCTCGGCGTCGTCCTGGGCACGGCGCTCGCCGGGGCCGTCTTGATCGGCGCGCTGGCCGTGGGCGACTCGGTCCAGGCCAGCCTGCGCCAGCGTGCCCTCAGCGGTGTGGGCGCCCACGCCTATGCGCTATCGAGCGGCGAGCGATATTTTTCGGACCCGCTCTGGACCGAGTTGGAGAAATCGGGATTGCGGGGCCTGGACCTGCTGGAAATGCCGGCGACGGCGGCGCGCGGTGATGGCACCCGATTGGCGAATCATACGCGGTTGTTCGGAGTGGCGTCGAACTTTCCGGGGCAATTCTCGGGCCGTAACGACGCGACGCCGCTGGCGTTTGCGGAGGCTGGCGTCTGGATCAATGACGCCTTGGCGCAGCGACTGAATCTCGTACCGGGCGATCCCCTCGTCCTGCGCTTCGCCAAGCCATCGGCATTGTCCCGCGACGCCATCATGACGGCGCGCACCGAGGCGACGATTGCCTGGCGGGTCAAAGTTCAAGGCATTCTTCCAGCCTCCCAGGGTGGGGACCTCGCGGTACAGGGCGCCAGCGGACCCGCCGTATTTGCTGAGCGCTCGCGGATTGCGCGACTGGCTGGCTTGGAAGGCCGGGCCAATCTGATTCTGGCAACATCACCGGCGACGGAGCGCAGCCCGACCACGAACGGCCTCGCTTCCTTGGAACAAGCATTGCGAAAAGGCTGGAATCTGCCCGATGCCGAACTTGGCCTCCGCAGCAGCAACGGCGCGGTCGAACTCGTCTCCCGTCGCATCTTTCTGGAACCAGCAGTCGTCCAGGCCGCCCTCTCCAACGCCAACCCGGGCGAACAACCGATTCCGGTGCTCACCTACCTGGTCAATTCCCTGCGGCACGCCAACGCCCTCACGCCCTATTCCATGGTGACGGCCGCGGGCGCGCCCTTCACTCCGGTCGACTTGCAGGATGATCAGATCGTGGTCAGCGATTGGCTGGCCAGGGATCTGGGGGTCCAAGCGGGGGACGTCGTGGATCTGTCGTACTATCGAGCGGATGCCGGCACCCAACTGGTGGAAGCAACCAATCATTTTCGAGTGCACAGCATCGTACCGTTGAGCGGGCGCTACGCGGATCGAAGCTTGATGCCAGAGTTTCCCGGGCTGGCCAAAGCGGAAAGCACTCACGATTGGGATGCCGGATTTGAACTGATCCATCCGATTCGCGAGCAGGACGAGGCCTATTGGAAACAGCATCGCGGAACACCGAAGGCTTGGATCACCCTGGCCGCCGGCCAACGGATGTGGACCAATCGCTTCGGCAGCCTGACGGCGATACGGTGGCCGGCAACGAATCCGGTGGAAGCGAAAGCGCAACTGGACACGGTGAGCCGCCGCATCCGTGCGCAGTTGGATCCGGCCGCGGTGGGGTTGCGTTTCCAACCCGTGCGTGAACAGGCTCTACGCGCCGCGGAAAGTGGCACCGGCAATGATTTTGGCAGTTTGTTTCTCAGTTTGAGTTGCTTCCTGATTGTCTCCGCCCTGTTGCTCACGGCGATGTTGTTTCGCTTCAGCTTGGAACAACGGGCAGGCGAACTGGGAACACTGCTGGCTCTGGGCTGGGCGCCAAGGCAGGTGCGACGGCTCTACGGCTGGGAGGGCCTGGTGCTCGCCCTGCTCGGCAACGGGTTGGGCGCCGGGTTGGGAGTGTTGTACGGCGTGGGCGTCGTTTACGCGCTGAACACGATTTGGCGGGCGGCCGTGGGTGGCACCCCGCTGCAATTCGCGGCCACCGGGGGAACGGTGGTTGGTGGGATGTTGGCAGGCATCGCGATTGCGGCGGGGACGTTGTGGTGGACGCTCCGTCAGGCATTGCATCGTCCCGCCCGGGAACTTTTGAATGAAGGGCTGTCCGCCGCCACAGCCGTCAACGGCCGCGCGACGCCACGGGCGGTCATGAAATGGGTCGTGGCCTTGCTTTTCCTCAGTGCCGTGGGGCTGGCAGGCCATTCATTGCGCGCCAGCGCGGTCGAACAACAGGAGGGATTTTTCTTCGCTGGAATGTTCTGCCTGACGGGCGCGTTGCTCGCGTTTCGCGGCCGTCTGAGACGACCAGTTTCAGTCGACCGAACGCCCGCACAAACTCTGGCGGCGCTGGCCGGTCGCGCACCGTCCCGACAGCCGTCGCGTTCCCTGGCAACAGTGACCCTGCTGGCCGTGGCTACCTTTCTAATTGTGGCCATTGCCGCCTACCGTTTGGACGCCACCCGCGACGCCACCGCCCGCTCCGCTGGGACGGGTGGTTTCGCCCTGTGGGCCGAGAGCACGCTGCCGGTGTTGCAGGATCTGGACACGCGCAAAGGTCAGGAATTCTACGGCCTGAACCCGCGTGATCTGACCCATGTCAACGTGGTCTCCGTACGGGTCCAGGACGGTGACGAGGCGAGTTGCCTGAATTTGAATCGCGCACAACGGCCGCGCCTTTTGGGCATCCGAGTCAGCGACTTTGCCCAACGCCACGCCTTCACTTTCACGCAGGTCGCGCCCGGCCACGAATTGTCGGCCGCGTGGGAGATCCTGTCGGCGCCTCCACAGGTGCCCGGCGAAATTGCCGCGGTGGGCGACGCGCAATCGATCCAATGGGCACTGGGTCGAAAAATCGGTGACACCCTGGATTACGTTGACGAGCGGGGCGTGCCCTTCCGGGTGCGTCTGGTCGGCGCGGTGGCCAATTCGGTCCTGCAGGGAAGTCTAGTGATTGATGAAGCCGAACTGGTGCGGCGCTTTCCCAGCGCCGGCGGTTACCGCGCATTCCTGATGGATGTCCGCGCGCCTTCGGGGACGGCATCGGACCCGGCCGCGGAGACATCACGGGTGGCGGGGCTTTTCAGTCGGGCACTTTCCGACGTCGGCTTCGAGGTCCGGCCGATGACGGACCGGTTGGCGCAATTCAACGCCGTGCAAAACACGTACCTGAACACTTTTCAGATTCTGGGCGGGCTCGGTTTACTCTTGGGCAGCGCGGGGTTGGGCGTCGTGGTCCTGCGCAATGTGTTGGAACGTCGCGGGGAACTGGCGGTGATGGCGGCCGTGGGATTCCGCCGGAAACGTCTGGCGGAATTTGTGATGCGCGAGCACCTACGGCTGCTGCTCTGGGGTCTGGGCATTGGCATGGCTGCCGCCGCCGTGGCGGTCTTGCCGGCTTGGTTCAATCCCTCCGGTGGATTTCCCTGGCTTACGGTGGGTGTCACCCTGGGAGTCGTGCTGGTGAACGGACTGCTTTGGACCTGGCTGGCCGCCCGACGGGCCCTGTCGGGGAATCTGCTGACCGCGTTGCGTGGGGAATGAGTCGGCCAGGGCTACGCGCGGATGGCCCAACGCAGTTTGGCGGCGGCGGAACGCGGATTGGAGCGTTGTTCCTCGGGCGACGGGCGGATGACATCCTCGGCAATGGCCGACCAAACCCCATCGCGTCGGCCCGCTTTGAAGGCGTGTTTCACGCGGCGGTCTTCCCCTGAATGGAACGTGAGTACCGCCACGCGGCCACCGGGCTTCAGGCACGACGGCAACCCACGCAAAAAAGCATCCAGAGCGCTGAACTCTTCGTTCACCTCGATGCGCAACGCTTGAAAAACCCGCCGGACGACAGTGTCCGCCGCGGTCCGTTCGCGCAGGCCAGGCTGGGTGGCCACGAGGGCGCGGATCCCTTCCGCCAATTGTACAGTCCGGGTCCAGGGCCGGCTCGCCCGCGCCCGGGAGAGTCCTTGCGCCAACAGGGTCGCCTGCGGTTCGTCGGCGTTTTCCGCCAGTGCGCGCGCGAGTTTTTCCGGAGTCACCCGTGCCAGCCATTCGGCCGCCGACAATCCGCGCCGTGGATTGAGACGGAGATCCAGAGGGCCATCCACCTTAAAGGTAAACCCTCGGGCCGGATCATCGATCTGCATCGAGGAGACGCCGAGATCCGCAAGAATGCCATCCACCGGCCCCCATCCGATTTTCACCAGTGTCGCTGCCAGACCGGCAAAATTGCCCAGTCGGACGTGAAACACCTCCGGCCCGTAACCCAGCGCCCGCAAACGCTCTTCAGTCTTGGGTTGCTCCAGGGGATCCACGTCCAACCCGAGCAAACGCCCGTCCGGTGCCAGACGCTGGAGCAATTCCGTGCCGTGCCCGCCATATCCCAGTGTGGCATCCACGAACGTCTCCCCCGACACGGGCGCCAGCACTTCCAGGATTTCCGCCACCAGGATGGGTCGATGCATGCCGGCGGGGGTTTTCCCGCGGGCCAGGATCCGGGAGACGTCCGCGGCGTACCGGGCGGGATCGTGCTCCTTGTATTTCTGCGCGAAATTACGGGGGTTTTTGCCGGAATAGCGGACCCGACGTTTGGGACGCGCCACCGTTGCGGGATCCAAAGCCGGCAACGCCGCGGAGGCATCGTCGTCGGTGGCACCGGGGTCGGGCGGCGGGCTCATGGCCCCGTGATCAACTTGCGGTGGACCGGGAAAACGGGTGTCAGCGCCCGGCTCAGCCGGTCCTGAAGTGCCTGCATTTCCACGTAAACTGCCACCGCTCGTGGATCGGGTGTCGCGGTCTCGGCGGGGTTGACGGTGACGAACTGATCCGTGATTTGCGCCATGGTCACGTTCTCACCGCCTTGCTTGCGCCAGCACCACAGGGCCTGCAACGCGGCACCGTAGGCCGCGCCCTCCGCGACTTTGAGGGTCACCACTTCGGCGTTGAAAACATCGGCCATGATCTGCCGCCAAAGTTTCGACTTCGCCCCGCCGCCCGTGGCACGGACCTGGGTGGCCTTCACGCCCAGCATCTGCAGTCGGCGCAGCCCGTAGTTCATGCCCATGGTCACGCCTTCCATGGTTGCCCGCGCGAAATGACCGGCCGTAAACGTCTTGGGCCGCACGCCGAAATAGGCACCGGTTCCTTCCGGGATGTTCGGCGTCCGCTCGCCTTCGAGGTACGGCAACAACACCAGCCCATCGCTCCCGGCCGGCACGTGGGAGGCCGCCTTTTCAAAGGCAGCGTGGTCCAGCTTGAAGTCCTGCCGCACCATTTCGGTGGCCACGGTGACGTTCATCGTGCAGAGCAGGGGCAGCCAGTGGTTGGTCGAATCACAAAACGCCGCGATCTCCCCGGCGGGATCCACAATGGGCTTGTCCGCAAACGCGTAAATCGTGCCGCTCGTTCCGAAACTCGCCGTGATCAGTCCCGTCCGCGTGTTGCCCGTGCCGATGGCGCCCATCATGTTGTCGCCACCGCCCGCGCTGACGAGCACGTCCGTGCCGAGTCCCAGTTGCGCCGCCGTCTTCGCGGACAGATGACCGGCCGGCATGTCACTGCCGATCAATTTCGGAAATTTCGCCAGCAATCCGGTATCAATCGCCGCCACCGCCGGGGGACACCAGACCCGACGTTTCACATCGAGCAACGCGGTACCCGAAGCATCGCCATACTCCATGCAGGCATTGCCCGTCAGCCACCAGTTCAGGTAGTCATGTGGGAGGAGGATGGTCGCCAGCCGGGCAAAATTCTTGGGCTCATGCTTCTTCAGCCAAAGGATCTTCGAGGCCGTGAATCCCGGCAGCACGGCATTGCCCGCCGCCTTGATCAGGGCCTTGTCCCCGCCGAAGACCGCCATGATTTCCTGACATTCCCGCGTGGTGACCGTGTCGCACCAAAGTTTGGCCGGACGAATGACCTGGCCGGCCGCGTCCAACGGCACGAAGCCGTGCTGCTGCCCGCTGACCCCCATCGCCACCACTTCCCCGGCGGCCGCCTTCGCCTCCTTGAGGGCGGCCTTGACGGCCTTCGCCGTGGCAGCCGTCCAGTCCTCCGGATGCTGTTCCTTCGCCCCGGGAGGCAGGTCCGGAATGAGATCATAGCCGGCGGAACCCGAGCCCAGAACCTTGCCCGACTTGGCGTCGATGACGAGGGCCTTGGTGGATTGCGTGCCGGAATCGATACCGATTAGCAAACTGCGCTTGGCCATGACAGATCATTCGTTGAAGCCGCCGTCCCGGCAATGGGGAAGTCAGCGCCGACGCGTGATTCTAAATGGATCAATCCGGTGGCGTGGCTCCGGCCAAAAAAAACGCCGGGCGGTGAGGCCAGGCGGTGGACGGGAGCCGGACAGAGTTAGAAGGAATAGGCCAAGCCCGCGAGAATCTGCACGTCGTTCTTGACGTGCGCGGGGGCAGGCGGCGTGGACGGCGCGGGATGACTCCGATAGATGTCGCGCAAAGTCAGGGTCGCGGCGAGGTTGCCGACAATCTTGGCGCTCAACGTAGCCCCGGCGTCGACGACGTAGTTGCCGAAATCGTCAATCTGCGGCTGGTATTCCGCATATTGGGTCAGGCTGACATGTTCATTGAACTTGTGGGTGAACTTTTCGCCCACGCGAAGGGTGAAATAGGAGCGTTCGCTCGCGCCCTTGAACTTCTCGAAAACCACACCCGGGCCGGCTTCGAGGCTCAACGTCGTATCGGCACCTTTGATGAAATAGTAGCCGACACCCGGGCTGAGCGTGGCCCGGTAGTTGATGGCCGCGATCGTGTCCCGCCGGATGTCGCCGTGCGCGTACAGGTACCAGCGGTCGGTCAACAGGCGGTTGTACTGGCCAAATCCGCCAAAGTTTTCCACGTTCTTGGCGCCATTGGCCTTGCCGTATGCGCCATCAAGGCCGAACGACAACTCATTTTGATCCCATTTCCGACCCGTGAGGATGTTGCCACCGACGAGTGTGGAACTGGAATTGCCGCGAGTGATCGCGACGTTGATTCCCGCGGTGGATTTCCAACCCGAATCCTCGGCGGAGACTTGCGTGATGGCGGCGATAGCCGCAGCAGAGAGCAATAACTTTTTATGCATACTCAAGATGAACCGGATCGATAGCGCAGCTGTAAACGCCCGGCAACGGCGCTTTTGGATAGCCCGTGAGTGAATCCCTGACAGGTGCCGGAGAGCCGTCTTTTGCCCGATGCGGGCCACCTTCGTCTTGTGAGCCGAGGCCCGCCAACTCGGTCCCAGGGTCAACCTCGGACATCCCGTCCAGCGCCCCGGGGCTGGTGCCGCCGCGAGGGCAAGGCTTGCGAAGCGGGATCGAAGGTTTCATCCGGCCATTCCTGACAAGATGAACTCCGGCGGTCGCTTGCCCGCTGGGCCTTTCCACCTACCCTTCAAGTTGGTGACGTGCGGTAAACCCGGATGACACCAACTCTTGCTAAATACTTATGAATTCTGAACCGCAAATGATTCAGCGGCCGCGCAAATGGCCCCGCCACCTGGGCATTATACTTGGACTGCTCGTGGTCCTTTACTTTGTGGTCACCAGTTCCCCTTTTCTGCGAAGCGTCGTCCTGCCGCAGGTGGAATCGGCCATTGGCAGCAAGCTGGACGTCGGTGACTTGAGCCTGAGTCCCTTCAGTCAATTGGAACTCCGCAACGTCAAAATCACGCCCAAGGGCGCGGAACCGCTGGCGCAAATTGATCTGATCCGACTGCGCTACAGTCTTTGGTCCCTCCTGCGCGGCAACATTCAAGCCCACGAGATCACTGTGGAAAAGCCGGTGATCACACTGGTGGAGCACGTGGACGGCTCACGCAATCTCCCCAAACTGCCGCCCAGCGGGCCCAAGAGCACGGCGCCGTTGGTCCTCGACTTGCATCAGATCCAGCTGCGCAATGGCAGCCTGAACTACACCGTCCGTGGTGCCAAGGGCCCGGTGTCGACCCTCACCGTCGGCAATTTGAACGTGAGCCTCGATCAGGTCATCACGGCCCAACCCGGCAAGCTGACCGTGCAAGGCGAGGCGGCGATGGAACAATTCCCGGCCGACAAGATTGCGGGCAAGTTGAGTGGGGAATTCACGGTGACGCTCGGACGCGACGCGATGCCGACGTTGGTCAAGGGATCTCTCGGGGTGGATCTGGGCGTGGCGACGGGCGCCTTTCGCGATGCGTCGGGCCTGCGGGTCGCGTTGGAGTCGGATGTCTCGCCCAACGAAGTGAAGGACTTGCGGCTGGCCTTCCGTCGCGCGGGTCAGGAATTGGCCCGACTGCGCTTGAGCGGTCCGTATGACGCCGCGAAGCCGGAGGCCCGTCTGGACTTTGAACTCAGCGGCGTGGACCGCCAGGTGCTGGTGCTCCTCGGCGGCGCGACCGGATTCGAACTGGGCGAAACCAGTATCACCGCCAAAGGCAAATTAAACCTCCTGAAAAACGGGGAAATTGCCGCCTCCAACGGTGAATTGACGGTCCACAAACTGAGTCTGGGAACCGCCGCGGGCCGGACCCCGGTGACGGAGTTCACCGCCCAGTACAAGGTCGAGGCCAACCTCAAGGACAATGCGGCGCTGCTGGAAGAGTTGAAGATCTCGGCCACGGACGGACAGGGCCAGTGGCTCTCTGGCAGCCTGGACCGGCCCATGAACGTGGCTTGGGGTTCGGCGCCGCCCGGATTTCGGGAATCGCGATTCACCCTGAAATTGGCCCGTCTCCAATTGGCGGAATGGCACGCCCTGCTGGGATCCAACGCACCCGCCGGAAGTCTTCGCGCCGATCTGACAGTTTCTTCGGAGCGCGACGGACGTTTGCTGAAGTACGACCTCAAAGCCGTCGCGACCCAACTCAGCACATCGGTCGGTACCAGCCAGTTTCGCGATGGCACGTTCGAGTTTTCCGGCAACGGATCCGTGACCGACTTCAACGTTTTTGCCCTGGCCCAGTCAACCTTCGCCATTAAACAAGGGGCCACGCCGCTCACCGCAGGGACGGCGGTCGTCGATTGGCAAGTGAAGGCTGAGTCGGGCGGCTTGCAGGTCAACGCGGAAGGCGAACTGCCGCCGCTGTTGGGACTATTTCCGGTCCCCGGCGTCCAGGCGGAATCGGGTCGTTTCAAAGCGAGCGTTCAGGCCAATCAGAGTCCCAGCCGCAGCACGGCAAATCTGTCGCTCAACCTGGAAAACTTCAATGGCCGCATACAGGAATCCCGCTTCGCCGACTACCGCGCCAGCGTCAAACTGGGTGGGACCCGCATTGCCGATGTGGTCAGCATTCCCAGTCTCACCCTTTCCGCCGGCAATGGAACCTCGCCCGGGGGCACCATCGACGCCTCGGGCAAATGGGACACCTCCAAGAAAAATGGAGAGATCGACTACCATATCAGCAGCCTGAACCAATCCGCGCTGGAGCCCTGGCTGGCACCCCTGCTGCTGCCGAACCGCCTGCAATCTGTCAACATCGATGCCTCGGGCAAAGGCCGGATCAACCTCGGTGCGGACACCGCAATCATCTCGAATCTGAAGATTCGCAATCTCAAGGCACTGACTCCGACCGGACAAGCTCTGGGACCGCTTGATCTGGGCTTGGACATGGACGCGGTGGGCAATGGCTACAAGTTGGACCTCAAGCGCGCGGCCGTTTTGTTGGGGGCCACCGCCCAGGCGAGGAATGAGCTGGTGATCAGCGGTTCCGTGGATCTGGCCACCAACAATCCTTCGCCGAGCGCGCTGACCGTTCGTTCCGACGGACTCGACCTGAATCCGTTGTACCAACTTTTTGCCGGCGATCCCAATGCCAAGGCCACCACCCCGGCCGGGGCGCCAGCACCGGCGCGACCCGAAGTGGAGCCGGGTCCGATATCTCTGCCGCTCAGCCGCCTCACGGCCGACATCGATATTTCGAAAGTTTTCCTCGGTACACTCGTCGCCGAAAATTGGAAGGGACATCTCGAAATCGACCGCTCGGTGATCACGATCAAACCGTTTGGCCTCTCACTGAACGGCTCACCGGTCACCTTCAACGCCCTGGCCAATGTCGGCATTCCCGGCTGGCAGTATGATTGGGCGTTCAAGGCCCCCAATATGGACGTCGCGCCTTTTGTGGCCACCTTCCGGCCCGATTACAAAGGGAAACTCTCCGGACATCTCTCCGCCGAGGCGGCTTTCAAGGGTGCCGGACTCACGGGCATCAATCTTCAAAAGAACCTCTCGGGGACCTTCGACGTTCATTCCACCAATCTGAACATCGATCTCGCGGGCCTGCAGGATGTCCGCCAGCGTCAGGCCGCGACACTGGCCTCCAAACCGAAGGCCGGCGTCCTCTCCTTGATCGGTCAGGCCTTTGGCGGACTCGGCGCCGCGGCCGCTCCCGGCTGGTATGAGGAAATCAGCCGTTCACCCATCAACACCGTGATTTTCCGGGGCGAGGCCGGCGGCGGCAAACTGGTCCTCAAGGACGGCCTGATCCGAAGTCCCGTACTGCAGGCCAGGCCAACCGGAAATCTCACCTTTGCCAATTCCCTCAGCAATTCCCCGCTCAACTTCCCCGTGGCCCTGGCCTTGCGCGGCGCCGTGGCCCGCCAATTTGGTCTGTCACAGGACACCAACGCCTATGCCTCCCTACCACAGATCCTGACCATCGTGGGAACTTACGGAAAACCCGATCCCAAGCTCGACCATCTGGTCCTCGCCGGCCTGCTGGCTAAGTCCTCGCTGGGCGGAGCAGTGGGCGGGCTTCTCAATCAAGTGACGGGCGGCAAAGCTGGCGCCGTTACCGACCGGATCAGCAGTGCGTTGGAATCGCTCACGGGCACCATCAAATCCACCAACAACGCGGCCACCAATGCCGTTCCCCGCAAGACGAGTCCGCTCGATCTGCTGAACGATCTGACCCAGCCCAGGACGCAGCCCGCGAAGGCCGCTCCGAAAAAGTAGGTGCCTGCTCACTGACCAACTCAGATTTTGTCTCATGCAACCTGTCCTCGACTACCTCGCGAAACACGAAGCCCGTCTGGTGGAGGATCTGTGCACCTACGCACGATTCCCCAGCGTCAGCGCCCAACCGAAGCACGCGGACGATCTCCAGGCCGCGGCGAAATGGATCGCCGGGCGGGCTCAATCCCTGGGATTGAGCACCACGGTCCACCAGACGGCCGGCAACCCCATCATCGTCGCCAAGACGCCGCCCGTCGCCGGTGCTCCCACCTACCTGGTGTATGGTCACTACGACGTCCAGCCTCCGGAGCCCTTTGAACTCTGGACCTCGCCGCCGTTTGAGCCGCGGATTGCCGGCCGCCAAGTGTTCGCCCGTGGCATCAGCGACAACAAAGGCCAGCACCTCGCCCACCTGAACACGGTGGAAGCGTACCTCAAGACGGGCACGCCTCTGCCGTGCAACCTAACGTTTCTCATCGAGGGCGAAGAAGAGGTCGGCTCGACGGCGCTCTATGAATTCCTGCCCCGGCACAAGGCCGAACTCGCCTGCGACGCGGTGGTGATTTCGGACAATGGCATTCCCAGCCTGAAGCATCCCGCACTGACCTACGCGCTCCGGGGTGTCGCGGCGCTGGAAGTCCGCGTGGATGGACCCAGCCGGGATCTCCACTCGGGCCTCTTCGGCGGCACCGTGGAAAACCCCGCAATGGCGCTATGCCAGTTGCTGGCGAAATTGCGGGACGCCCAAGGACGCATCCTGGTGCCGGGCTTTTACGACGACGTCGAAAAACTTTCCGCCTACGAGCGGAAGCAATTGAATGCCCTTCCCTTCAGCCCGGTGCAGTATCGCAAACTGACCGGCAGCCCCCAACTCTTCGGCGAAACCGGTTTCACGCCGGAGGAACAGCGCACTTCACGTCCCACTTTGGAAATCAACGGCCTCACCAGCGGTTATCAGGGAGATGGCAGCAAAACCATCATCCCGAGCTGGGCGCGGGCCAAACTCACGATTCGTTTGGTGCCCAACCAGAAGCCCAAATCCGTCGTGGCCGCGGTGGTGAATCAACTCAAGAAGTTGTGCCCGCCGACGGTGAAGTTGACCGTCACCCACGGGCACGGCGGGGAGCCCTATCTGGTTTCCCCCTCCGGCCCCCTGGCCCAAGCGGCCTTGCGCGCGATGGCCGCAGGATTCGGTCACCCCGCGCTGATCATGCGGGAGGGCGGCAGCATCCCGATTGTCAGCGCGTTCAAAAAGCACCTGGGTGCCGATACCCTGCTCCTCGGCATGGCCCTGCCCGATGACAACGCCCATTCGCCCAACGAGAAGTTCGATCTCGACGCCTACGCCGCCGGCATGCGCATGGCCGCGCATCTCTGGCAGGAACTGCCGCGAGCGGCAGCGGCG
>JAYTHD010000219.1:0-19584 GCA_043732975.1 Verrucomicrobiota bacterium | reverse complement strand
TGACCCGCCGGAGACTCGCCTCGATGCCGCCGACGACGATCGGGACGTCGGGATAGAGTTGCTTGAGGATCCGTGAGTAGACCGTGACCGCGTAGTCGGGGCGGAAACCGTGGGCGCCGCCGGGAGTATAGGCGTCCTCACTGCGCTGTCGTTTGGCGGCGGTGTAGCGGTTCACCATCGAATCCATGCATCCGGAGGTGACACCAAAAAAGAGCCGCGGCGGGCCGAGCTTTTTGAAATCCCGCAAATCGTCCTGCCAGTTCGGCTGGGAAATGATCGCCACCCGCAATCCTTCCCGCTCGATGATCCGCCCGATGACGGCGGTGCCGAACGCCGGATGATCCACGTAGGCGTCGCCGGAGACGAGGATGACATCCAGGTAATCCCAGCCACGCGCCGTCACTTCTTCGCGCGTGGTTGGAAGCCAGCGTGACGAATCCCCCAAGGGATCACGCGGGCGCAGGTGAATCGGAGTCGAAGCGGAAGCGGTCATGAACGACGTTCGATCAACTTGCCTGCGAACCGGGACGGGGCAAGCCTGCCGCCCCCGCTCATTTCGGAGCCCGGGACAGCCACGCGCGGAACGCCGGCGCGACCGCCGTCTGTTGCGCGAGCAACTCATAACCCGCGGTCAGCGGGTGGCTGGCGTCGGCATACAGCTCGCTGGGTAACGTGTCCGGCACCCAATGGGGGACTTGTTGTTCCTTCAGCCAATGGTCCGCCGCGGTGCGCCATTGGTGGAAACTCGGCCGGTTCTCCGCGGCCAGCATGTTTTCGTTGAACGGACCCACCACCACAAAAAGGTCGGCACCGCGCGCCCGAAGTTTTTCCACCAGGCGGCGGAAGGCAGCCCATTGCAGCGACGTGCCGACCCCCACCCATTCGAAACGGGTCGTGCCGTTGGTCTTGCCAATGCTGGTGCCGGACCAGGGGTGATGGCGCGGACTGTCCGGGCCGCGATCCGGGTCGATGGCGGGTTCCGACGGGACGTGGAAGGTCACTTGCGCCAGAGGATTCCGGCGGGCGTTCGGATGGCGCGGCGGGTCGGAGCCATCGTCGGCGAGCGTCCAGCCGGGGAGACTTTTCTGGTCGAAATAAACGTCCTGAAGGTGATTCACCCAACCCAGAAACGGGACGCTTCGCTGAACGACGGCGCTCAATCGCTCGCTGGCGTCGGCCCGGTAGCAGGGCAAGCGCGGGGAAAACTGCGGCACCAGCCGGGGGTGATTGAAATGCTCCTCCTTTTCGGAACTCAGATCCGCCTGCGGACTGGTCATCCAAAGGAGATTGCAGTGGAGAATTACTTTCTGACCGCGCGCGAGGGGCAGGTGGTGCTTCGCGAGGCCTTCCAACGCGAGCGGGAACATGCCGTTGATCCCGGCGTTGACGAAGTGGTGTTCCGAACCCAATTCGCGATTTAAAAATGCCGGCCAGGTCCCGTCCGCCCGGACATATTCCCCCCACACCACGGAATCGCCCAGCACGAGAATATTGGTGGGACTGGATTCGCGGGCGAGCCGGCGTTCGTAAAGCCAATAGTCCCGGCTTAAGATATAAGGCAGTCGGAAATCGGGGCTGGTGTCGAAGCGTTCGATCCGCGTCCAGAGCGTCGGTAGCAACAGTACGAAGGGAACGATCACCGCGAGGGCGAGCAGCCATTGCTTGCCGGTGAGGCGGAGATCTCCGGCGCTGAACGCCATGACGCCGTGGCGTTCCGTGCTGGGAGCGGTCGGCGTTGCGGGTGTTCCGGGCGTTGCGGGTGTTCCGGGCGTTGCGAGTGCTGATGGGGTGGTGCCCATATCAGAATTGGAAATAGATGAACGCGCCGCCGCCCGAGGAGCCGAGCAGCAGGTACAGCATCATGACGACGGCTGTGGCCACGCGCAGGGCGGTTCCGTGCATCCAGGCTTGAAAGCGCGACGCGGAGAGTTGCTCATACGCCCAATAGGCGGCGATCACGACCAGCATGAGCAGGGGAATCTGCGGATCCTGCCAGCCCGCGGTGGCGATGCGCCGCAGGATGAGGAGGGCATCCGGGAGCGATTCCGCGCGGAAGAAAACCCAGGCCAGCGAGACAAAGGCGAACACGCCGAATTGCTTGAGCAGCGCCGGCACCCGGTCGCGGTAAAAGGCCGAGCGCTCCAGTTCGCGGGTGATGACCACACCCACCCCGTGCAGCAGGCCCCAGATGACAAACGTCCAGGCCGCACCATGCCAGATTCCGGAGATTAAAAAAGTGATCAGCAGGTTCCGGTAGGTGATCCATGAGCCGGCCCGATTGCCTCCCAGCGGAATGTAAACATAGTCCCGGAACCACGACGAAAGACCGATGTGCCAGCGGGTCCAGAATTCTCCCAGGCTGGTGGCCAGGTAGGGGGAGTGGAAATTTAAGATGAGGTTGAATCCCATCACCCGGGCAACGCCGCGGGCCATGTCGGTATAACCGCTGAAATCAAAGTAGATCTGCCAGCCGAACGCCAGCGTGGCGAGCAACAGGGCCGCGGCGCCCTGGGTCTGGGGATGTTCATAAATCCGATCCACATAGACCGAGAGATAATTGGCCAGGGCGAGTTTCTTGAAGAGCCCGGCGAGAAAGAGCGAGGCGCCGTCGGTGAAATTCCGGCGGCGGACGGCGGGGAACTGGCGGAACTGCGGGAGGAGATTGCGGGCTCGTTCGATGGGGCCGGCCATCAATTGGGGGAAGAAGCAGACGAAGGTGGCGAAGCGGAGGAAATTTCGCTCCCGTTCCCCGCGACCCAGATAGAAGTCGATTGTATAACTTAGCGATTGAAACGTGAAAAACGAGATGCCGACCGGCAGTAGATACGCGGCCCCAAGGGGCATGAGCGTCGCCGGATCGGGCAACGTCAGCGACCAATGCATCGAGGCGAGGAGGCCGTTGAGATTCTCCACCACAAAGCGGGCGTATTTGAAAAACAGCAGCAGGGCGAGATTGTTGACCAGACTGACCAGCAGCCAGATCCGGCGACTCCCGTACCAAGCACCGAGGGCCATGAGCAACATGAGCACTCCGGCGCCGATATACGTGGGACGCAGGGTGGCCGGGCCCACGATGGCCAGCACGACGATTCCCAGCGTCGCCGCCACGGAACCGACGAACGCGGCCTTGAGGACACCATCCGTGAAGCGCGGTCGACCCGGCGGGCCGGTCGCCTGCCCGGCCTTGGGGCAATGATCCATGAAGGCGACCAGTGCGTAATCCAGCAGCGTGGAGTAGGCCACCAGGATCAGATAATATGGATTCCACCAGCCGTAGAAAAAGTAGGACGCCAGCGTCAGCCAGGGCAGCCAGAGCGACGTCTTGCGCAGGGCAAAAAAGACGGGCAGGACGACCAGCAGGAAGATCGCAAAGGGCCAGGTGTGAAACAACATAGCAGCGTCAGAAGACTCCCAACTCCGGCGCCCGGGCGCTTATTTGCCGCCGGGTTTCAGCTTCGCCAGATCGGCCTCGGAAATCCGCCGAACACAACGAAATCCGCAGAAATCTGTGGAAAAACAGGCGTCGCTGTCTCCCGTGACCTCGCCCTGTCGCGCCGCGGACCGGCATTGGTCGGGACTCGATTTCCAACTGCCCCCTTTGATCACCCGGCGCACGTCCGCCCCGGTTCCCGGCGGTCCGGTCGGATCCTGCGCCGGACTGTTCGGATAATAAGTGGCACTATAGACGTCCTCGCACCATTCGGAGACGTTGCCATAAAGATCGTAGAGGCCCCAGCGGTTCGGTTTTTTCTGGCCGACGGCGTGCGTTTTTTGCTCGGCGTTTTCACTGAACCAGCCGAATTGGCGAAGTTTGTCGGCGGTGCCGAATTCATACGGGCCGGAGGTGCCAGCCAAACTGGCGAATTCCCATTCCGCTTCGGTGGGCAGTCGGTAGCCGCTGGCGGTGAAATCACAATCCCAGTCCGGCGTCTTCTCGTTGTAGCAGGGCTTCAAACTCTCCAACTGGGATCGCTCGTTGCAATATTGTTTCGCATCCCGCCAGCGGACGCGCTCGACGGGTCCGCGGGGTGAATCCCGCCAATGCGACGGATCGGGCAATTGCGCCTGGGCGAAGAGTTCGTGAGTGACCTCATATTTGTCCATCAGGAATCCGCTGACGCTGACCTTGTGGGCTGGAGCTTCGTCGCGCCCGCCCGTGTCACTGCCCATCTGGAAAGTGCCACCGGGCAGAAAAACCGTTTCAACTCCGGAGGCGGTCACTACTTCCTTCCGCCCGGCACTCCCTGCGGGGTTCGCCGACACGGTTGACGATGCCGCCGGTTGGCCGTTTTTTTTCGCGGAGGGCGGCCCGCTGCGGTCGCAGCCGGCCAGCAGCGCGGCGACGAGGGCGATTCCACCGGGCCGGAAGCAGAATCTCACGGGCGTCGGGGCGCTGAAGGTTTGGCCGT
Organism: Verrucomicrobiota bacterium; assembly: GCA_043732975.1. Lineage (GTDB taxonomy): Bacteria > Verrucomicrobiota > Verrucomicrobiia > Limisphaerales > UBA9464 > CANIZL01. The sequence goes on along the minus strand of JAYTHD010000219.1, from coordinate 15,175 downwards.
GAACCAGGCCGATTCCTTGTTGCTGAATCCATTCGTGGTGATGGGGGTCAGTTCCTCGGCGGTCGCCTTGTCCAGTTCGATCACCCCGGTGCGATCCGCCGGGACGGCCAGGATATTCCAGCCGGGCGCATAAACGCCGACGATTTCGCAGGCGGATTGAAAGGTGCCGCGTTTGGACGGATCCCCTTTGGACGCCGGACCCCGGCTGAGGCTCAGGAAGCGGCTATCGGGCGACCAGTCCACGTGGTAGGTCTCGTTGGTGGGGTCGTGGAGCGTCAGACTCCATTTGCCAATGCTCGGATTGGGGTCGTCCAGATTGATGGGGGCGACGACGATTTCATGGTCGCCCGCTCCCCAGGCGAGTTGGCGACCATCCGGGCTAAAGCTGGGACGGCAGCCGGGAATGTTGAGATTGATGATCTTGGTTCCCTCCGCCTCGATCAGCAGAATTGCGTGTCCCACACCCATGCCGGCATGGACGGTGGCGACGATCCACTTGCCGTTCTTGGAATACCCGGGGTTGTAGAGGTGAAACAGGTTGGTGCTGTTGACGTGCGGCGTGGTTTTCCCGGAGCCGAGATCGTAGAAACTCATCCCGGTCGTGTAGTAGTCCATCACGTTGAACTTGGGATACTCCTGGGGCAGGAAGCCGATTCGCCGGCTGTCGGGGCTCCAAAAGGGCTCGCGTGCGCTGTCGACCAGTTTGCGGCGCTGCTTCCCGTCGACGTCCATCACCCAAAGGCTGCGCTTGGCGTCGCGTCCTTCGCCGGAATCCACCGAAAAACAGATCCGGTTTCCGTCCGGGGCGACTTGCGGATAGTGCTCGTGGACCTGGGGCGTGGAGGTGAGGTTGACCGCCTGCGAGCCGTCGGCATTGGCGACGAAGATTTCCCAGTTGTCGTTGACGTAGGACTCGTAGGCGATCTTGAAGGGGGTGGCCTTCAGGCGATCGCGCAGGTCCGGTCCAGCGGCGGAAGTCCGGGTGACGGGCCAGAGTGCGGCGAGGCCGAACGCCGTGGCCAGCAGACCCGTGAGGCCCGTGACAGTCCAGGCCGGATGGCGGGTGGGACGTAGTGGTGAGCGAGACATCACCGAACCCTAGAGCGTAATCTTATTTCCTCGCAAGTGCGACCGGCGTTCCGGGCGCGGTGAATCTTGGGGATTGGCACTGCCGCGAAACTTTCTGAAAATGAACCGCGGAGGGCGCGGATGACGCCGATACGGAACCTCACTTTTCGAGCCTATCCGCGTCATCCGTGTCCTCCGTGGTCAAAATTCTTTGGCAGTGTCGCGGTAGTGTTGGGAGCGAATTGCGGAAAAACAAAGCATCGTCCGGGATGGTCAATCGCCGGACGACGCTGCGGGAAACTGCTTGAGAACGCGAAGTCCCGTGATGTGTCCGGCCGATCAGAGCGGCTTCCAGCCGATGTAGCGATATTTGTCCCAAACCCAGACGAAATCAGGATTGTTCTTCCCGCCGCCGGCCCAGTTGAAGGTGGCGCCCGCATTGCCACTCGCCGCCGCCTGGGCAGCGGCGATGGTCTTGGCGTCGGTCCATTTGTGACCCTCGTAGTGGCCGTCCTGGAAGGAAAACGTGCTGAAGATCCCATGGAATACCGCGAAGGCGTCAATCCAGCCGGGCGAGCCCACGCTCAGCACCCAGGTGCCCAGGTTTGAATTCCGCGGATCCGATTCCTCGATGAAAATGAAGGTGCTGGACGGGCTGTCGATTTGCGTCGCCTTCTCAAACGGGGCCTGGGCCGCCTCCCAGCCATGCAGTCCATTCATCCCGTTGGCCTTCGAGTAGCTGTCGTAGGCCCAACCGGTGCCCGGTTTCCGCTTGGCCCGCAAATCGCCGGGGCAATGGTAGGCGCCGAAGGCGGTGCAGTATTCCCACATCGGTCCGTTGGTGAGCCCGTTGCGGACGCGTTGTTCGGCCACGGTGACGCTGATGCCACTGGCAATATCGGGCTTGGGGCCTGCCCAGTAGCCACCCCCGACGAGATCGACGACCACCCCGGCCTTGTTTTTCCAGCCGTCCGTCGGCGCGAGGGCATCGCGATTATCGCCGGAATACAACGTCCAGGCCAGTCCCAGCTGCTTCTGGTTGTTGGCACAGGCGGCCCCCGTGGCTTTTTGCTTGGCCTTCGACAGCGCGGGCAGGAGCATGCCGGCCAAAATCGCGATGATGGCGATCACGACCAGCAATTCAATGAGCGTGAATCCGCGCCGGGAGGGAAGGCGGTTTTGAAACCGTATGTTTTGTGAGTTCATAAAAGCATTTCTGCGTGGCGAAACTGCCGCCGTGAAAGTTCGTTCCGGTAAACCCGCCCGTCTGCCAGCCGCATATCAGGAAGCCAGAAGAACAAGCGTTTTTTCTCTCGCCGGCACCTTACGTGCGCACTGAATGATGTCAACCATACAGAGGAAAACGGCCGCCTTTTACCGACCACTACCGCGACACTTCCAAAGAATTTTGACCGCGGATGACACGGAGGACGCGGATAGGTTCGAAAAGTGGGGTCCCGTATCTAAGTTATCCGCGCCATCCGCGGTTCATTTTCTGAAAGTGTTGTTGGAGTAAAAAAAGGCTTCAACCGACCCAGGGCGACTGTCGGAGGTCCGCCGACGTGTTTGCCGGGTTGTCGGTCTTGGGATACACTTCCTTGTGAAGTCGTCGCGTGGATTGCTGTTGCTCCTTGGCTTCCTGTACCTGGGATTCATCGGCTTCGTGGTGGGTTCGTACGATCAATTGCCGGAGCGGGTGGCCACGCACTTCGACGGACACGGGCAGCCCAACGGTTGGATGAGTCGCACCGGTTGCGTGGCGTTTTCCTTGATCCTGGGCTTCGTTTTTCCGCTGACGGCCGTGGTGGCATCCGGGGTTGCCGGACGCCTTCCCGATCAACGACTGAATCTCCCCCACCGGGATTACTGGCTGAGTCCGGAACGTCGGGACGCCACGCACGCCGGTCTCCGGCGCCACGCCCTGGGGTTTGCCGGCATCGGGCTGGGCTTCGTGGCCGGCATCCACGCGCTGATTCTTCACGCCAACCGGCCCGGTGCCACCCGCTTGTCCCTGACGTGGATGCTCGTCGTGATCGGCGGTTTTCTGGCGGCGGTGGCGATCTGGGGCTTCACCTTGATCCGCCACTTTACGAAGGTTTCGCAGTAAAGAATCGCCAAAAAAAATCCCCGTCGGGCGATTTCAGTCGGCACAACCACTGGCTGCCTACTTGACCGGAGGAACCACGGGCGCCTCGCTTGCGGCGGCCGCGGCGGGAGGCAATTGGGGCCGGGTGGTTGCGCGAAGAGAGGCGGGAGCGGGTTGGGCCACCACGGGGCGGGTCATTCCCGGTCGGGCGCCGGATCGTGGCTGGGTCGCGGTCCGCCGGGGGGCGGGATTCCGGGCGGTACGGGTGGCCCGCCGGGCGGGGGAGGTGCGTTTCGCGGGGGCCTGCGTTTTCTTTCGCCGAACGTTTTTTGACGGCGCCTTCTTTTTGGTGGCGACAGCGGTGGGTCGAACGACGGCGCCGAGGGAAATCGGCGGGGCGGAGGTCCAGAGCAGGGCCATGGTGAGAGCCAGCAGGATCGGTCGCATCATCGGAACAAACCAAGTCAATGGCCGGCCCACTGGCCAGCGGATTTCTTCGGATGGCGTTGCCGGCGGACGCGCTGGCCCACCGGCGGGATGCGGCCAACAATTGCGCCGAACGACTTTGAGTTTGCCCGAGGACGCGTCAACTTGCGGGTGCATGAAGCTGATTTTGTCGACACATAACGTTACCCTGACCGAGGCCTTGGAGCAGCATGTTTTGCACCGGTTGGAGCACATGGAGCACATGGATCGCTGGCTCCTGGATGCCCGGGTGACCCTGGAAAAAGATCACACGGCGCACCAACCGGATCGCCAGTACAAGTGCGGCATCCGGATCGGCATTCGGGGCAACGATCTTTACGGCGAATCGCTCCACGAGGATTTGTATCTGGCGATCGACGCAGCCACCAAGAAGGTGGAGGGGCAGATCCGCAAAAAACACAGCGTGGCCAAGGCCAAAAAGCACAAACTGGCCGCCCGGCAAAAGGAAACGCGCCGCGGGAAGGCTTCGTAGTGGCCGAGGGGCGGTGGCCGGGCGCGGCGGTGCTCCGGTTCGGCGGTTTGTTCGATTGATGTTATTCAGGGCGCGCACAGTCTTGCCTGTGAGGGGCCGACCCATCGCCAATGGTGCCTTGTGGGTTCGCGCTGGGCACATTCACGAGGTGGGCGCGTGGCCGGAGCTTCGTCGGAAGGTTCACGAACCGGTCGTCGACCTGGGCGAGGTCCTGGTGCATCCGGGTTGGGTCAATGCGCATTGCCATCTCGACCTGACCGACCTCGCCGGCCGGATCGCCCCTCCGAAATCTTTTTGTGACTGGCTCCAGTCCTTGCTTGGGGCGCGCAGCGGTTGGAGCTACTCCGAATTTGCGGCTTCGTGGATTCGCGGGGCGGGACAGCTTTTGCAGACAGGGACGACCACCGTCGTCAATGTCGAGTCGGCACCGGAGTTGCTGGGGGACGTCCGGCCGACCACTCCCCTGCGGGTGTGGTCCCTGGTCGAGTTGACCGGCATCCGACGGCAACGGGATGCGACGGCCGTGGTCGCGTCTGTTTTGAAGATTCTGGACCAATTGCTCCCCGGCCGCGGCGGCGTGGGTTTGTCGCCCCACGCGCCCTATTCCACCCAGCCCGCGTTGCTCGCCGCCGTGGCGGCCATCGCCCGATCCCGTCATTGGCCGATCACGTGCCACATTGCGGAATCGCGGGACGAGTTTGAGATGTTTCAATACGCGCGCGGACCCCTCTATCAATGGCTCGCCACCCAGCGTCCGATGGACGATTGCGGCCTCGGCTCACCGGTGGCCCACTGTGCGCGTCAGGGCTTGTTGTCGCCGCGCTTGATGGTGGTGCATGCGAATCATCTGGGTGCCGGCGATATCCCGTTGCTGATCGAAAGCGGTGCGTCGGTGGTGCATTGCCCGCAATCGCACGACTACTTTCAACACCCACGGTTTCCGCTGGCCGAGTTGCGGACGGCCGGGGTGAATGTTTGTCTCGGCACCGACAGTCTGGCCAGCACCCGCAAGTTCGGTCGACGTCATCCGACGTTGTCGATGGGCGAGGAATTTCACACCTTCATGGCCTATCATCCGGGTGTGCCGCCCGCGGAAATCCTGACGATGGCGACCCTCGCCGGCGCGCGAGCCTTGGGGCTGGGGGGACAGCTCGGTGAATTGTCCCGGGGCGCCTGGGCGGATTTCGCGGTGATTCCCTACGACGGTCGGCTGGCCCGGGCCGAAGCCGCCGCCATCGGGCATCGGGGTCAGGTGGCGGCCACGATGATCGCGGGTGCGTGGGCCTGGGTGAGTCCGGAATACGCCGGCCAGGTCGGTGCCTTCGCGTGAACCGCGTGGTCTTGAACATCGGTGCCAATGGGCGGGTGAACACGGTCTGGCCTGGAGGGTTGCCCGCGGCCAAGACGGCCGCCTTGGCGCCGGAACGTCGTCGGAGCCTGGTCGGCGACAATTTGCCGGGTCGCGAAAAGGATCCGGAAGAAGTTGCGCGTTTCATTGCGCACCTCGCAGATACACGGAACATTTCCGGTCAGGTCTTTCAGCTCGACAGCCGGATTGGTCGATGGGCTTGAAGCGTTCAACTTTTGATTAATCACCGTGGCTTCCATAGATACCGTCCTCGCGGAACAACTCGCCACCCTGGCGCGTCAGGGACTCCGCCGTGAACTCCGCCGTGTCGCGTCACCGCAGGGCCCGCACATCCGGGTCGAAGGCCGGGAGTTGCGCAATTTCTCGTCCAACGATTACCTGGGCCTGGCCAGTCATCCGGCGCTGATCGAGGCGGCGGCCCGGGCGGCGCACGACTACGGTGCCGGGACGGGCGCCTCCCGCCTGATTTGCGGCACGCTCACGCCCCACTTCGAAGCCGAAGAGGCGCTCGCCGCCTTCAAAGGCACCGCTGCGGCGCTGATCTTTGGCTCGGGCTATTCCGCCGCGCTCGGGGTGATTCCGGCGCTCGTCGGGCCTCAGGACGTGGTCATCATCGACAAGTTGGTCCACGCGTGTTGTGTGGATGCCGCCCGTCTCTCCGGTGCCAAACTCCGGGTGTTTTCCCACAATGACATGGGCGACCTGGAGCAGATTCTCCAATGGGCCACCAGTCGGGCCGAGCTGGGGCGCATCCTGATTGTCACCGAGAGCGTCTTCTCCATGGACGGCGATCTGGCCCCGATCAAGCCGCTGGTGGAATTGAAGGAAAAGTACGGCGTCTGGCTGATGCTGGATGAGGCCCATGCCACGGGGTGCTTTGGCGCCCGCCGGCGCGGGATGGCGGAGGCGGCCGGACTGAGTTCGCAGATCGACATCCAGTTTGGCACCCTGGGCAAGGCGATCGGCGCGGCGGGAGGCTTTGTGGCCGGTTCACGGACGTTGATAGATTACCTGGTGAATCGGGCCCGCAGCTTCATTTTCTCCACCGCTCCGGCCCCGGCAGCGGTGGCGGCTGCCAAGGCGGGCATTGAAGTGATTCAAGGCCCGGAAGGCGCGACGCGGGCCGCCGCCCTCTGGCAACGGGTCGCCGAAATGAAGACGGAACTGGCCTCCTCCGGTTGGTCTCCGCAGGCGAGTGCCTCGGCCATTCTGCCGCTCATGGTGGGCGGCGAAATGGAAGCCGTCGAACTCTCCCGCCGCCTGCGGGGCCTGGGCTTTCTGGTGCCCGCCATTCGTTATCCCACCGTCGCCCGCGGACTGGCCCGACTGCGCGTGACGCTTTCCGCCGCGCACACTTCGGACGACGTCCAGGCGCTGGGTGAAGCGCTCAGTGTCTTCCGGCCCGAGCCGCAATCGCCTGGGGCATCGCTATCGGCCTGAGGGCTCCATGCATCCCATCGCCCGGCTGGATCTCCAACACGTCTGGCATCCATTCACCCAAATGCAGGATTGGCTCCGGCAGGAACCCATCGTGCTGGTCAGCGGACGCGGAGCGACGGTGCGGGATATCCACGGACGAGCTTACCTGGATGCCAATTCCTCGATCTGGACCAATCTCCATGGCCACCGGCATCCGCAATTGGACGGCGCCTTGCGTCGGCAACTCCGCCAAGTCGCCCACACCTCCGCACTGGGACTGGCCAATCCACCCGCGGCCGAACTCGCTGCTGCCCTGGTTAAGTCCGCCCGGCTCGCGGGCACGCCCCGGAGCGAACGGCTCAACAAAGTCTTTTTTTCCGATGACGGTTCGACGGCCATCGAAGTGGCCTTGAAGCTCGCCTACACGCATGCGCTGCGCTCCGGACAAAGCGCCAAGCCCCGCTTCCTCGGGCTGCGGGGCGCCTACCATGGCGACACCGTGGGCGCCACCAGCCTGGGCCAGAGCGAGCTTTTTCACGGGGCGTATAAGGATCTGCTGTTTCGCAAAGACACCGTGATGGCGCCGTATTGCTATCGCTGTCCGTTCAACCGGGCGAAGCCCGAACGGGCGGATGCCCGGGACACCCGCCAATGCGGTTGGGAATGTGTGGACCAGGTGGCCCGGCGATTCGAGCAACAAAAACGGCGTGGGTCGGGCTACGCGGCGTTGATCTACGAACCGCGGATCCAGGGAGCGGCGGGCATGATTCCGCAGCCCGCTGGATGGTTGGCCCGGGTGGCGGCCCTGGCCCGGGACCACGGGACGCAACTGATCGCCGACGAAGTTTTGACGGGCTTTGGTCGCACAGGAGTCGGCCCCGCCCGCAGCGCCGCTCGCTCGCCGTTGTACGCCGGGCAAATTGAAGGAGTCACCCCGGATTACCTTTGCCTCGCCAAGGGCCTGACCGGGGGGTACCTCCCGATGGCGGCGACGCTGACGACCGACACCGTTTTTAACTCGTTTTTGGGAGACTACAGTGAATTTCGGACCTTTTTTCACGGTCACAGTTATACCGCCAACCCATTGGGAGCGTCGGTGGCCAATGCCAGCCTGGCGTTGTTGCGAAGCGCCGACTCGTTCCGGGCGCGTCAATCTTTGGAACGTCAGTTGACGGAGGAATTGAAGTCGCTGTGGGCGCTCGCTCCCGTCGGCGATATCCGTCAGGTTGGACTCGTGGTGGGCGTTGAGTTGGTGCGGAATCGAAAGACGCGGGAAGCCTTTCCGTTGGCCGACCGTGCCGGGATCCGGGTTTGCGCGGCCATGGCCCGACGCGGCGTGCTGACGCGGCCGATCGGCAACGTGGTTCCCTTATTGCCGCCGTATTGCACCACGGCCGCTCAATTGCGGAAAATGGTGGGCGCCCTGCACGACGCCATCGCCGAAACGTTCTAATGGGAAATCAGAGGACCCGGATGCCGGATCAAATCCATCGACGCTCCCTCCCCTGGCTGTGGCGATTGTGGATCGCGTATCTGCTTTGGGCCACGGCGTCGATGGGGATCCTCTCCGCCGGCGGATGGCTGACGGCCGAAGGCTACCTGGCGGCCGCGGCGACGGGTGTGGCGCTGGGTGGTTGGTTCTGGCGACCGGATCTGGCCGCAGGGCGCTGGCGACCCGCGGCGTGGCGACGACGCTGGCGCCGGCCCGCACCGCTCGCTTTTGCCGTGCTGACGTTGGTCATTTTGGGCGCCGCGGTGCAGCATCCGCCCAACAACTACGACACCCATTGGTATCGTCTGCCCCGGATTTTTCACTGGCTTGCGGAACAGCGCTGGCACTGGATCGGGGCCGCGGAGCGACGTCTGGACGTGGTGACGCCGGGAATTGAATTTCTATGGTGCCCGTTGTTGGCCTGGCAGCCTTCCGGGAGGACAATCTTTCTCCCCAATTTCGTTGCCTTCCTGCTGTTGCCAGGCACAGCGTTCAGTTTTTTCCGGTCGATCGGCGTTCGTGCGCGCACCGCCTGGTGGTGGATGTGGCTGCTGCCGGCCGGGGCGGTGTATATATTTCAAGCGGGAAGTTCCACCAACGACGCGATTTCCGCGCCGCTGGTTTTGATGTCCTTCACTCTGGCCCTTTGGGCGGGGCGGACCGGTTCGGTCGCGGCGGCGAGTTGGTCGACGCTGGCGATCGCGTTGGCGACCAATCAGAAACAACCGCTGGCCGCGCTGGGATTGCCGTGGTTGCTGTCACTCTGGCCCTTCGTCCGCCGGTTTCTACCCCGCCTTTGGCACGCCGCGCCGCTGCGGACGATGGCGGGAGCGCTCGGTGTTTTGGCGTGCGCGTTGCTGGTGTCCATGGTGCCGATTTCGATCTTGAACCAAGTGAAAGTGGGCAACTGGATGGGCTTCCCCCCCGCGGAACAGTGGTTCGTCCCGAAACACGTCGGGGTAAGTCTGGTGGTGGCCCCGGTGATGCTGACCGTGGCCAATCTGCTGCCCCCGATCATGCCCGATGCGACGCGCTGGAATGAAATAATGCGCGGGGTGATGACCGGGAAATGGTCGGAGTGGCTGGACGGTTTTGAGTATCTCGGTTTCCTGCCGCGTTCCTGCAACGAGACCAATGCCGGGATCGGAGTCCTGACCATTCTGTTGGTTGTCCTTGCGTTCCGGGCCCGTCCATCCGGGCGAGCTCAAAAGTCGGCATTGAATCTGCCGCGCTTCTGGATAGCGGCGCTGACGATTGCCTCGATCGCGGTCCTCGTGCGTAACGGCAATCGCGAGCCTGCCCGCTATTTCGCCGGATTCTATCCGCTCTGGTTGGCAGTAATTTTGGGGCGCCCTCAACTCGATCAGATCCTGCGTGTTCGCTGGTGGCGGAAGGCGAGCATCACGGTCACGCTGATCGGCGCCGTTTTGGTGGCCAACTCACCGTCGCGTCCGTTGATCCCGGCGCGCTGGATCGGTTCCGTGCCCGGCCTGGCCCGTCTCGGTGCGGTGCTGGAGGACAGCTACGCACAACAACGATCAAAGGCGGAGCGGATGGTGCCGTTTCTGCCGTATCTGAAGGCGGGTGAACGGATCGGCTTTGCGGGACATCTTTCTGGCGAAATCGTGCTTTGGGGCGATCACTTTTCGCGCCAGGTGGTGCCGATCACGCGTGACGATGACGCCCAGTCGATCCGCCGCCGGGGCTTGCGCCACGCGATTGTGGACGATGGATTTTCGGTCTGGATCGGGAAGATTGATGGCCTGGATTGGGCCGAAAGCGTCGGCGGACGGGTGATCGCCGCCGTGCCTCTGAGCCCGGCCGCGGCGTTGGCGCGGCGGGGTCGCGATCCGCGTTTGACCGTCAACAACGTCCTCTGGTGGCGGGCCCCACCCCCGCAACATTTGCCAGCCAACAACTGTTATCTGGTTGAGTTCCCCGAGTGAGACGGCGCACACTGCCGGCAAGTATGACGGAACTGAATTCCCCGGCGCGGCCGATTGTTTTGCTGCAACCCTGGCGGTCCATGCTGATCGGGGCTCTGGGCTTCACGGTGGTCAGTCTGGCCGCGTTTGCGGTCTGGGCCTGGGGCGGTGGCTGGTTCCGGGGACGCGGCGGCGAGCCCGCCATGTACGCCACGATTGCCGCGGTATTCCTGCTGTTGAGCGGCGCGTTGCTCCAACCGCTCGTCCGCGGACCCCGCCGCTGGATCCGCTTTCATCAGGTCTTCACCCTCGCGTTCCTCGCCTACTCAATCGTGTGGTCAGTGTGCTGGTTCACCCTCGGATTTGGCTGGGGCGAGTGGCTGGGCGCGTTGCTGGGGAGTCTCGCCTTTGTGACGGTGACGTGCGGGTATTTTCACCGCTGGGAACGTTGGCCGATGGCTGTACTGGTATTTTTTGCCCTGCACACGGCCGGGTATTTTGCCGGGGGCCGCGCCATGTATCAGCTGTGGGAATGGTCGCGGTTGATTCCCGTGCCGGAACCCTTCGACAAATCCCAATGGCGCACGCTCGCGAAGCTATCGTGGGGACTTTTCTATGGCTGCGGTTTCGGCGCTGGGCTGGGCTACGTGCTGGACAGCCGACAACCGCGCCGGTGAGTCTTCGGAAAATTCCCAGACCCCAGAATTCTTACCGATTCAGATCAGGACTGATCGCACGATTTCGGCCTTCTTCGTGACCGTCGTCAAGCGTTGCTGGAGTCCACCGGGAACCGGATAGGTCAGCCGGGTGTGGTCGAGTCCAAGCAGATGCAGGAGTGTGGCGTGCAGGTCCCGCGGGTTCACCGGGTTTTCCACCACGTCGTAGCCGAACTCATCGGTCTGTCCCAAATTGAATCCCCGCTTCACGCCCGCGCCGGCCATCCAGATCGTGAACGCCTGGGGATTGTGATCCCGTCCATACACCCGCCGATCCACACCACCGCGATTTTCTGCCATGGGTGTCCGACCGAATTCGCCGCCCCAAACCACCAGGGTTTCGTCGAGCAGACCGCGCGCTTCGAGGTCCGTCAGCAAGGCGGCGATCGGTCGATCAATGGATTGGCACTTTTTCACAAAGCCGAAGCGCAGGTCCTCGCTTTCGGCGGCGCCGTGACTGTCCCAGCCCCAATCATAAAGTTGCACAAAGCGGACGCCGCGTTCCACCAAGCGCCGGGCCAACAGACAATTGTTGGCGAAACTCTCCCGCCCGGGCTCGGTGCCATAAGCCTGATGTTGCGCCGGCGATTCCTGCTTCAGATCAAACGCATCGGTCGCGCTGGTCTGCATCCGGAAGGCCAGTTCGTATTGGGCCGTGCGGGCCAGCGTTTCGGGATCGCCGAATTGCTCGTGCGTCTGGCGGTTGATCTCCTCAATGGCCGCGACCACCGAGCCGCGCAATTGGGGATCGATGCCCGGCGGGTTGGCCAGAAACAGCACGGGGTCGCCGTCACTCCGGCATTGAACCCCCTGATAAATCCCCGGCAGAAAACCGGAACTCCAGACACTCTTGCCGGCATCCACCATCCGGCCGCCGCTCAGCAGCACGATGAATCCCGGCAGGTTTTCGTTCGCCGTGCCCAGGCCGTAAGTCACCCAGGCGCCCGTGCTGGCCGAGCCGATGAGCGGCGAGCCGGTCTGCATCAGAAATTGGGCCGGCGCGTGATTGAATTGATCGGTGCGCATCGAGCGAATGAAGCAAACCTTGTCCATCACCCGTTCGAAATGGGGCAATTGGTCGCTGATCCAATGGCCGGTGTTCGGCTCCTGGTGAAAGGGATGGACGCTGCCCAGCATCCGCGGCGTGCCGCGAATGAAGGCGAAGCGCTTGCCCTCGAGAAAGCTCGGCGGACAGAATTGCTGGTCCAGTTTCGTCAACTCGGGCTTGTGCTCGAACAATTCCAACTGGCTCGGCGAACCGGCCATGTGCAGGTAGATCACATGCTTGGCCTTCGCCGGAAAATGCGCCACCGGTCGGTGTGGCGGCGCGACGGGTGAAGACGCTCCCGCCGCGGCGAGTCGCTGACCCTGTTGCGCCAGCCACATCGCGCCCAGGCCCGTGGTGCAGTGCTGGAGAAAATGTCGGCGGGTCACAGCCGTCAGGGACTCGCGCCAGACGTGGGCCGCGAGGGTCGGGGAGTTCAGAGGATTCATCGCGTCAGGACGGCGTCGAGGTTGAGCAGGGCATTGGCCACCACCGTCAGCGCCGCCCGCTCGGGCGAGCCACCCAGGGCGGGCGGGACGTTGGTGCCGGCATTGAATTGCAGCCGGGCGGTTTCGTGCAGTTGGATCAAGGGCGACAATTCCGTCGGTGCGGGCGGGCGGCCGACGGCCAATTCCCATCCGCGGGCGATCCGTTGACCGACGGTTTCACCGGCAGTCGTCATCCGTTCGGCGAGGGCTTCGGCGGCCTCGATAAAGACGGGATCGTTGAGCGCCACCAGCGCTTGCAGTGGCGTGTTCGTGGGCAGCCGCCGGACGGTGCAGAACTCCCGGCTCGGACCATCGAAGGTTTGAAAGCTGGGATAGCCACTGGTTCGCCGAATGAAAGTGTAGATGCTGCGCCGATGGGCATCTTCGCCGGCGGACGTCACCCATTTGCCGCCGTTATATACGGTGCGCCAGATGCCTTCCGGCTGATGCGGCATCACCGGTGGACCGCCCAGTTTGCGGGCGAGCAAACCCGACACGGCCAGGGCCTGGTCGCGAACCATCTCGGCGGTGAGGCGCTGGCGGGGCCCGCGGGCGAGCAGTCGGTTGCGTGGGTCGCGCGACAGCAATTTCCCCGTGGCCTTTGCGCTTTGGCGATAGGTCGCGCTCAGCACGATTTCGCGCAGCAGCTTCTTGGGATGAAAACCCATTTCGGTGCCAAATCGCACCGCCAGCCAGTCCAGCAATTCCGGGTGCGACGGCGCCTGCCCGGTCACACCGAATTCCTCAATGCTCTCGACGATCCCCAGCCCAAAGAGCTGTTCCCAAAACCGATTGACCGCCACGCGCGCGAACAAAGGGTGGTCGGGCGACGTCAGCCAGCGCGCCAGTTGCCGGCGATCGCGAACGTCCGCCTCGCCCAGAATTTTCGGGACACCCGGAGTGACCGTTTCCCCCTTGTCCTGCCAATTGCCGCGGTGAAAGACCCGCGTCTCACGCCGTTGACTGTCGGGCTGCTCCGCCATCACGGGGACCCAGACACCCGGAATCTGGTCTCGCTGACGGCGCAACGTCTGCACTTGCTCCAGTCGTGGACCCTGTGCCTGCACGAGTTGGGACCAGGCCGCGTCGACATCGATTGCGAGTCGCAGCCGGCGGATGGCCTGTGCGGTGATGCCGCTCGATTGCACGTTTTGGGCCAGGACGAGGCGCAACTGGCTGTCGGGCGGAAAGGCGGTGGGCTTCGCAGCGACAAACACCGCCACCCGCGAATGATGAAACTGCGGGTAACCGGAAAAGCCGTCGCGGTCGGGATCCAAGGAGGATTCAGCCGAAAAGAAGGCGTCGGGATCCGCGTCGTAGCCGGTCGCCAGGGTGATTTCCTCGAGCAGGGCGCCTTCCGCGGAAACCACCTGCGCCTGCAGGTGGGACAGGACGAAGCCCAATTCCGGTTGGGACATGGCGCGGTCTGGATTGTCGGGCAGTACTTCAATGCGCAACGCCGCGAAAGCGCCGCCTTCCGGTGGTCGAAAATCCAGCGTGTACACCGAGTTGATACTGATCGTGCCGGTGGCGACGATTTCCGGGACGCCGTCGCCCGGGCTGTCGCGGGACGTCAATTTGGCCAGGCCGCTGGAGCTGGCCTTCGTGGGTCGCAGCGGTTGCCAGTGCGTCGTCGTCGCGAGGGCCATGCCTTCCGCGTGGAGTTGATGGCGCAGTTCGCGCAGTTGCCGATCCAGTGCCGCCTGGCGTGGGCGTTCCGATTCCTTCTCCGCCACGCGCAGTAGCGGGAAGTCTTCATTGGCATCATGGTCACGGCTCGTATTGAAGAGGGCGGCGAACCGGTAGAATTCCTCGTGTTCAAACGGATCGTACGGATGGCTGTGGCATTGCACGCAACGAAAGGAGGTGCCGAGAAGTCCCTCCCAAGTGGTGGCGATGCGGTCGATGACGGCTGCGGTGCGGAATTCCTCGTCGTCGGTCCCGTCCTCGGTGTTGGTCTGGGTATTTCGGTGGAAGGTGGTCGCGAGTCGGTCGTCTTCGGTGGCGTCGGGCTGCAAATCCCCGGCGAGTTGCCGCGTCACGAAGGCATCATAGGGCAGGTCGGCGTTGAACGAACGAATGACCCAGTCCCGCCAGGGCCAGACGACGCGGTTGCCGTCCCGTTCATAGCCCATGGTGTCCGCATACCGTGCCAGATCCAGCCAGACGCTCGCCCAGCGCTCGCCAAAGTGGGGCGATTGCAGGAGGCGATCGGCGACTTTTTCAAAGGCCAGTGCACTGGCGTCCGCGAGGAATTCCTTCGCCTCTTCGGGGCTGGGCGGCAGTCCGGTGAGATCCAGTGAAGCCCGTCGAAGCCACTCCAGGCGGGTCGCCTCCGGTGCCGGGGCGAGCTGCTCGGCTTCCAGGCGCGCCCGCACGAACGCATCGAGTTCCTGCCGCACCCGGTTTCGCGCCTGAGTCGCCGGGAGCTTGGGCCGCACAGGTTTTTCGTAGGCCCAATGCTTCGTCCAGACCGCCCCGGCGCGGATCCATTCCCCGAGCTTCGCGGCCTCGACGGGCGACAAGGCCGGCCCGTGATCCGGCGGCGGCATCCGTTCCTCCGGGTCCTGGGAATGGATGCGGCGGAGCAACTCGGAGTTGGCCTCATC
>JAYTHD010000218.1:0-5593 GCA_043732975.1 Verrucomicrobiota bacterium | reverse complement strand
GTAGGACAAGCCGAGTGCAGGAACAGCCCGGAATGCGCCAGACAGGACATTGATCATTCGCGCCAGGTGCGGCGCAGAAATTCAATGAAATTGCCATTGAAGATCCGCCCGATATCCGTCTCGGAATAACCCCGGGCGGCCAGCAATCCCGTCAGCTTTTGCAGATCGGCGATGCTGTCCAGATCCATCGGCGTCTGCTCGGTGCCATAGCCGCCATCCAAATCGGAGCCGATGCCGACATGGCACGCGTTCCCGGCGAGTTGGCAAATGTGGTCAATGTGGTCGCAGATTTTTTCGATGCGCAGATCAAAATCCTGGGGCCGTGAGCGGGTATGGGCCCAACCATGCACCATCATGATGGCATCAAACGCCATGCCGATCACCGCCCCGCGCTCGATCAGCACCCGGATCTGATCATCCGCAAACTGGCGATTCCAATCGGCCAGCACCCGGCAATTCGAGTGACTGGCCCACACCGGACCCGAATAACGCGCCAAGGCGTCCCAAAAGCTCTCGTCGCACAGATGGGTCGAGTCGAGAATGATGCCCAATCGTTCCATTTCCTCAAGTAATTCCCGTCCGCGCAAGGTCAGCGGGCCGCTGGCATCGGTACCCATGCCGTAAATGCCCGGTCCATAGTGCACCGGCCCCAGAGCGCGGAGACCGTCGGCAAACGACCGCTCCAGATGTTGGAGCGTGACGATCGAATCCGCACCTTCGAGACTCAGGATGTAACCGATTGGCACCAGCGGGGACGGCGGGGTGCGGGAATCCTTTTTTCGATCAACCTCCGGGGGCGCCGGCACCTGTTCCCAAAGACGCAGATGGGCATCCAACTGCGCCCGGTTCCGGATTTGCACCAACTCGCCCACCGCCTCCATTTCCCGGTACCAAGTCAATTGCCCTTGGGTGTCCGCCCAGCTCTGCGCCTGACTCATCCGGCCCGGCAAACGGTTGAAAGGATCCACCGTGCGGGAAATCTGTGTGGCCACGCACAAACCAACCCGTCCCCCCCGCATGGTCGGAAAATCCACCGTGTTGCGGGTCCGAAACACATGATCCTTCTGACCTATCTCGCGTCGCCGAATCCGCTCCTGGGTCCAGCGGAGGTCACGGTTGAAATCCATCGCGTTGTACGACAGATCGAGGTGCACATCAAAAATCAGCGGTGGCGTCATAAACCCCTTCCTCTTCGTGGTCCGCACCGCAGAAATCAAATCGTCAACCGCCGCGCCCGAGCGGTCACCGCCCAGCTTTCCCGAACGACGCCATCCCGGGCGACGCTGACTTCACTGTGCAGGGCGACCGTCGGACACACATGGCTCGGGATGCCATAAACCACGGTTCCCACCGGGTATTCGGCAGCCCGGGGTGTTTCCAGAACCAGGTGCTCCTCGCTGTGCATGACAAACCGCGCGTCTTCCAGACCAAACAAACGCACCCGGGGATGCGGCATCTCGGAGGCCACCGCCTTGTGACCCAGGTCCAGCGTTATTCTCTCGGGCGTGGGGCGACTGAGGACGCGGGTCAGCAACACCGCCGCTTCCAAAAAGCTGAATTCCGGGCAGTATTTGGGCTGATTGGCATCCCAGAGGACGCTGGTACCGGCACCCACTTCGATCTCCGGCACGCGGGCCAGAAGCGCAAACGTTGGCGTCCCGCTGGCCACGATGCGGGGCACGGGCAAGCCGGCCGCCCGGAGCGTGTCGCGCAACCTCCAGACCGGCGCAAAAGCCGCCTCCATGGCGGCCGCCCGCTCGGCCTCGGACGACTGATGCAAATGACCATCGTAGGCGTGCAGTCCCGCGGGGCGCAGTCCGGGTGTCGCCGCCATTTCCCGGTACAATAATTCAGCCTCCGGTCCGGGACGGATGCCCGTGCGGTCCATCCCCACATTCAGATCCAGATAAACGTCGGACGTCACGCTGGCCGCCCGGGACGCTTGCGCGAGTTCCGCCAGCGAGCCGGAATTATCCAGGATCGTGCTGAACCGCGTGCGGGAAAAACGCCGGATCAATTCAACCCATCGCCGCGCGTTGGGACCGACGGGTTGATAGGCCAGCAACACATCCGGACCACCGGACGCCGCGGTCATCTCGGCTTCCGCAATGGTGGCACACTTGAATTTCGTGATCCCCGCCGCGAGCTTGAGAGCGATGATCTGCGGAAGTTTGTGCGTCTTCACGTGCGGACGCAACCGGTCCGGCCCGCCGGCGAGGGCGATCATGCGCCGCAGATTTTCCGCCACGCGATCCGGGTGGATGATCAGGGCAGGCGACGCCACCTCGTCCGCGTTGGCGAGGGAATACCAGGGAACCATGAAAAAAGCTGGGGGAAAGGGCTTTGGCTGTAAATTCCAAAGATGGAGCCAGTTGCCGGATTTGAACCGGCGACCCGCAGTTTACAAAACTGCTGCTCTACCAACTGAGCTAAACTGGCCTGCTTGGTCCGCCGCTTTCAGCAGCGCCCCAGTGTTTCTAACTCGATGGACCGCGTTGGTCAATCGAGTCACATGCCGAACGCCCCGGCCCCATCAAACCACCCCCACTGAATTGTGGAGTGCGCCAATGCCGGAAATCTCGATCAGGACCTGATCTCCCGCGGCGAGTGTGAAGTCGTTGGCGGGGACCACACCCGTGCCCGTGAAAAGCACGGCGCCGGTGGGAAAGGTCTGGGAACGATTCAACCAGCCGAGCAACTCATCGAAGCTGCGTTTGATCTGACCTACCTGGGTTTCGCCGGCAAACACAGACGTCCCTCCCCGATGAATGGCGATACGAATCGACCAGGTCCGCGCCACGGCCTCCGTCGCGTCGACCGTGATAAAGGGTCCCATTGCGCACGCGCGGTCGTAAACCTTGGCCTGAGGCAGATAAAGGAGGTTTTCCCCTTCGATGTCACGGGAACTCATGTCATTGCCGACGGCATAACCGACCAGTTGCCCCCGCCGGTTGAGCACCAGGGCCAGCTCCGGCTCGGGCACATTCCATTTGGCATCCGCCCGGATTCCCACCGCGTCACCCGTGGTGACCACTTTCGCGCCCAGCGCCTTGAAAAAGATTTCCGGTCGCGGGGCGTCGTACACGCGATCATAAGCGGTGGCGCTGAAATCGCTTTCCTCCATCCGCGCCCGTTTGCTGCGCAGATAAGTGACCCCGGCAGCCCACACTTCCTGCTGTTCCACCGGCGGCAGAAGCCGGACGGCCGAGAGTTCGAATTGCCGCGGTGAACGGGCGGCCAGTGAATGAAGTCGCGCCGGCAAATCGGGTTGATCCAGCAGGTCGGTCAAATTGGCAACCCCGACCGCGGAAAGGTCCAGGACACGCTGATCGTCCAAGGTCAGCCCAATCGCGGGAGCGGAGGAACCCGGGGCGAGAAATCGACAAAGTTTCATGTTGGTGCAGCGTAAGATCCACCGGCCGGAGTGAAATCAGTTTTTGCCGCGGGCTTCCCCGCGGACGGGATGATCGCGGTCGGATCGCCCAACGCCTCCAAGGCTTGAGCCACGCGGGCGCGATCTTCGCTGCGGAATCGATGCAGGGGTTCAGCCAGAAAGTCACTGCACAAGCCCTTCACACCCAAGGCGCATTTCAGCCCCTTCAACCAAGCGGTCGGATGACGACCCACGGAATAAACCGTCCGGCTCAGCGTCTGCACCCGCTCATGCAGGGCCCGTGTCCGCGCCAGGTCGCCGCCGCTCGCCGCCTGCCACAACTGAACGTAAAGTTGCGGAAACAGATTCGCGCCACCGCAGACTCCCCCATCGCCCCCCAGCAGGACCGCCTCCGCCAGCAGTTCCTCCGGCCCAATGAAAAGGCTCCAATCCGGCCGTTGCCGGATCAACGCCCGCGCCTGATGAAAATAGGACATGTCGCCGGAACTGTCCTTGAGTCCGACGACGCGGGGATAGCCCATCGCGACCTGCAGTGTTTCCAAGGCGAAGGGGACCTTGGTGAGCCGGGGCATGTTGTAGAGCATCACCGGCAGGGGCAGTTCCGGAACCAGATGACTCAGGTACTCCTGCAATTCCGGCTGGCCGGCCGGAAAGTAGTACGGGGCGGACAATACCACGGTCGAGGCTCCCACCTTCGCCGCATGCTGGGCCAGCGCCACGGACTCGACGAAGGCCGTGTCCGTGATCCCCACCATCACGGGGACACGTCCGGCGACCTGCCGACACACCCGTTCCACCAACTCACGTCGCAGTCGGTATCCCAGACTGGGCGCCTCGCCGGTGGTGCCCAGCGCGAAAATCCCGTGCACGCCGCCGTGCAGCATATGTTCCAACAGGCGCTCCAGGCCCGCGACATCCAACGTGTCGCGGTCAAGCAATGGGGTAACGAGAGGCGGGATAATTCCCTGATAGGCGGGGGACATGGTGTAATCCGTACTTGGCAGTGAACCGCGGAATTTTCAGCAAGAACCGATGGGCCGCCAACAATAGTCGGCCGCCGCGGACCTAGATGGCGAAATCATTGTATTCAGGCGTCACGGGTGCCAAGGGTGGCTGGAGCATCCCGGCGGCCACCGTCGCGTTCGTCCCCGGCTCTATCAGAATGAAGGAACCCGTCAGACGGTTCATCGCATAGCCGTCGTAAATCAACGGTCGGGCCGTCTTGATCCGGATCGTGCCAATGTCGTTCATCGCCAATTCAGCGGGCTCGAATTGGTTCTCAAAGGTTTGAATGTCCACCCGCGAATCCAGCGCGGTCACCACGGCCTGCACCGTTTGCGTTCCGTGTTTCAGGAAATACTTCCGACCGCGCTGCAGCGGCCGTTGCTGCATCCAGCAAACCTTGGCCTCCAGATCGGTGGTCACGCCCGGGAGCGAATCCAGACCAACGATCACATCGCCACGACTCACATCGATATCGTTTTCCAGAATCAGGGTAACGCTTTGCGGACAAAACGCCTCTTTGAGCTCGCCGTTCAGGGTCCAAATCTTCTTGATCGTGGTCTTCTGCCCGCTCGGCAGGATCATCACCCGTTGTCCAACCTTGACGATCCCACCGGCGATCTGTCCGCTCAGGCCCCGAAAATCGTGCAATTCGGAGTTGGTCGGATCGTTGGGCCGGTTGACCCATTGCACGGGAAATCGAAATCCATTCAGATTCCAATCACTGGCAATATGCACGGTCTCCAGATGCCCCAGGAGGGTCGGACCGACATACCACGGTGTGTGGGTCGAGGGGTCCACGACATTGTCCCCATTCAGCGCACTGAGCGGGATGAATTTCACATCGCGCAGGTCGAGCCTCGGAAGAAAATCCTCAAAGTCGTCGCGGATCTCCTGAAACCGCTCCTGGGACCAGCCCACCAGATCCATCTTATTCACCGCGATGACGAGGTGGGGAATTCGCAGCAGCGAGGCCAGATAGGTATGTCGTCGACTTTGTTCGATCACCCCCTGGCGGGCGTCCACCAGCACCACGGCCAGATTGGCAGTCGAGGCGCCCGTGACCATGTTGCGCGTGTACTGGACGTGCCCCGGGGTGTCGGCAACGATGAACTTGCGGCGCGGCGTCGCAAAATAACGGTACGCCACGTCGATCGTGATTCCCTGCTCGCGTTCCGCCCGCAGACCGTCGGTCAG
>JAYTHD010000217.1:0-16582 GCA_043732975.1 Verrucomicrobiota bacterium | reverse complement strand
GGCGATCTGGACATTGTCACCAATGATTTCAACGATGCGCCACAGATTTTGATCAGTGACCTGGCAGCACGGCCGGGGCTTCATTTTTTGAAAGTGGTGCTTCAGGGAACCCGCTCGAATCGGAATGGCCTGGGTGCCACGGTCTCGGTGGTCGCGGGCGGGCGGCGGTTCAGTCGGTATCATGACGGAAAGTCCGGCTATCTGGGTCAAAGTGTCCTGCCGCTGTATTTCGGCCTGGGCGCAGCGACACAGGTGGAACAGGTGGAGGTGCTTTGGCCGACCGGCGAACGGCAGGTGGTGAAGGACGGCGTGCGGCTCAATTCGACGCTGACTGTGGTGCAGGGCAGTCCTTAGCCGGCGGGGGTGACCGGGGAATGGGCACGTTCCACCGCGACGTGACATTCGTGGCGGAGGCCTGCTGGTGTGATATGTTGCCAACCATGATTGCAGGCAAAATCGGCGGGGGAGCGGCGACGCAACCGGCGTTCCGCGTGGGTGACGAGCGATTGATCAAACTGACCGATTCCGCCGCCAAAAAAGTTTCCGGCCTGCTCACCAAGCAAGGGCGGGCGACCGGGGTTTTGCGCGTTGCCGTGGTCGGCGGTGGCTGTTCCGGCCTCCAGTACAAGATGGATCTTCAGGACGCACCGGCGAATCGCGACATCCTGGTGGAGAGCGCCGGGGTCCGGGTGGTGGTCGATCCCAAAAGCGCCCTGTACGTGACCGGTTCCGAGCTGGATTACGTGGAGGCGCTAACGGAGGGCGGCTTCAAGGTGAAGAATCCGAACGCGGCCACCAGCTGCTCCTGCGGCGAGAGCTTCAGCGCCTGACCGGCCTTTTTCAGTGTCTGACGCCTTTGCGCTTTTGACCGAGGCCCGCCGTCCCTGGCTGGACACGGAGGCCTTGAAAGCCCGCTTTGTGGCGTTCTCCCGCGATGTGCATCCCGACCGGGTGCACGGCGCCGGGGCGGCTGAGAAGGAGGAGGCGAACCGGCGGTATGCGGAACTGAACGCCGCGTATAACCAACTTCGGGAGGCGCGGGAACGTTTGCTCCATCTCTATCAACTGGAAGCCGGTCAGCCGCCTCAGGACATCCAGCGGATTCCTCCGGGGACGATGGATCTCTTTGTGGAAATCGGGCAGGCCTGCCGGGATTGTGACACGTACCTCACCGGCAGGACCGTTTCGGCGTCACCCATGTTAAAGTTGAAGCAATTTCAAGAGGGAATCGTGTGGACGGAGAAATTGCAGAACCTTCAGTCGGAGGTGAATGCCCGGCGGGATTCGTTGAACACCGAACTCCGGGCGATGAACGCCACTTGGGAAGCAGCGCCGGCCGTCGGGTCAGCGGATCGGCGCGCGACGCTGCCGCTGGACCGGTTGGAGCAGATCTATCGGTCGCTGAGTTACGTGGCGCGCTGGACCGAACAATTGCAGGAGCGCATCGTCCGGCTGGCCGTGTAATGGTCGCTGCTACTTTTTGGCCGCAGCGGCGGGACACAGTTTGATGCCCGTGAACTGGGTCATCGTGCCCGGCATCGTGGGCGGCTGGCCGACACCCCCCAGTTGCACCTTGATCACGGAAGAACCCCGGAGCGTGGCCGTCTCAAAGGTGCCGCCGGTCGAGGCATCCCACGCCCGGAATTCGACCGTGGCTTCACTGCCGGGGTCGACAAACGGGACCATGACCGTGCCCACAAAAAAGCGCCCGGTGTTTCGTCCCTCCAAAACCCGGATGAGACCGACGGGTCGATTGGTCGTGGCCGTGACTTGGAAAACGCGCGGGTCGAACTTCTGGGTCTGCGGATGGGTGACCCGCAATTCCATCAAATAATTCGTGCCTCCCACCGGAGTTCCCGCGCAATCCGTGATCAGCGCCTGATGCAGGCGGACATTGCTGCAACTGAAGGTGCCCTGCCCCAGCGCGACTCCGCCCAGTCCGGAGAGCAGGAGTGTGGCGGCCGTGATGCCGACGGGAACGAGGGGCAATTTCATGAAGTCCAAAGGCAGCATTCGTCGAAGCGGGAGGACGGCCAAGGCAGACCTGGCCGCGGTTCGCTTCCCAGTCCGGTTGATCGACAGGTATGGTTTTCCGGGCGATCCTACTTTTTGCGAGTGGAATGATCCTGCATCCAGACGATGTCCGGATTGTTTTTCTGCGGCTGGTTCAACGTGAGAGCCTTGCTGATCGGCGGAGTGGTCCGGCCGTCGATCCATTTCTTGATTTCAGCGTGTCCGTCGGCAAACGAAAACCCGCCGGCCCGATTGTGGTAGCTGGCCGGAAAATCGACCATTTTGGTTTGGGACGCATCGGGATAGCCATCCATGGAGACGACGTAGAAGCCGTCGTTAATGCTGTCTTCGCGTTCGTCGAGCAGGACATAGGTATTGGACGGACCGGGATCGTTCAGGTCGGACGTCTTGTTGAAGACCCGCCAGAGCGGACCCCAGCCTCCATCGGTGCCCTTGTTCCCGCCGGTCCAGATACTCATCGACATGCTACGAACCCGCGGCACGACCTGCTTGGTCTTATTGATGCCCGTGCTGTGGTCCGCCGGACATTTCCAGATCGCCTTGGTTTTGCCCGTGTAGGGCCACAGAGGGCTTTGCTCGAGATTTTTGGGGTCCCAATTGTCGGGTGCCGTCGGATTGTTGAGGTCCAGAATGCCCTGGACCCACGCCCCATCCGAAGTGGTCGGATCGACGTCATCGGCGTAGGCGTAAGGAATCCGCTCCTGATTTTCCGACGCGTACATCAGCCAGCCCAGCAGCAGTTGCCGGTGATTGTTCATGCAGAAGATGCCCTGGGCCTTGGTCTTCGACTTGGCCAAGGCCGGCAGCAGCATCCCGGCGAGGATGGCGATGATGGCAATCACCACCAGGAGTTCAATCAGAGTGAAGGCCCGACGGGCTGGGGAACTCGACCGGTGTCCGGTGGACGTGCCGATGTCAGAGAGGACTTTATGGACTTTCATGCGGGGAAGAAAAGAGAGCGCTGAAACTCTTGGATGTAAGTAGAGGCGGTTTGCTTGCGCTGGCAACCTCGTTTTTCGTCTGTCGGTCGGTGGGTCGTTGGGCGCCGGATGGATCCCGGAGCACCGCTCTTCAGGGATTGCGGATGCGCGCGCGTTTGGCTTCGTGTTCGCTTTCCATCTGGGCTTTTTCCTTGATAAAATGCGTCCGGATCAACTCCATTTTATCCGCATCGCGGGCTTCGCGGGCAGCGGCCAGCGCGTCCTGTGTCCGCAGGTCCAATTGGGCGAACCGGGATTTATAGAGCGATTCCAACTCCCCCAATTCCGCCTTCTGGGCGGGACTGAGGGATTTCGACGGGGCGGTCTTGCTCAAGCGCTCCATCGCCAGTTCATAGGCGGATTTCATCCGTCTCCTATAGGCGCCAACCGGCGACCGGGGAATCCAAAATGCGGGGAAAGCCGTCACCGGTCCGTTCAACCACGAAGGAACACGAATGAACGCCCATCGGGCGCAGTCAAAACTGGGCTCACGAAGACTCGCCTTCCGGTCACCCAATTGGGAACCCACCGGTCGGGTCCAGGCCGGAAAATGCCCGCCAAACCTCGTGCGAATTTGTGTCCTTTCGGGGTTCTCACCGTTTCCGATTGCAGGGAGACGACTTGGCCCTACGGAATCAATCCGGACTTGCGGCGCATTTCATTCAGCGTCACCGAGGCCCCGCCCCGGCGTTTGCTTTCATCGGCTGCTTCCATGAAGGCGAGGATTTCCAGCGACTCCTCGGCCTGTACGGGCACGACGTGGGTCTCGAAGAATCTGACCACCTCCACCACCAGTGGGGCGTATCCATCATAGGTTCCCACCTTGTCGGAGGACCCCTTTTCACCCCAGGCCTCGCCACCGTAGTCCTTGCGCTCGCGAAACACCCCGGTGCGGCCGCCTTTCCAAGTGCCGATGACTTCGATACCGCCGGACGCGGTCTGGGTCCGGCGCACGGATTCACAGCCCCGACCCATGACCGTGAAGAGCGATTCGACCCCGTGAATGCCATACCAGAAAAGGTCCGGATGCGTTGGCTCCAAGTGGGCCGGGCTGCCCATGATGGCGTTGGTCACCGTGCCGAGTGAACCGTCGTGAACCGCCTGGGTGATCTTGGCAAATCGGAGCGATGAAGAGGTGAAAACCGGCACGTCCGCCTCGCGGGCCAGGCGGAAGATCTCCGCGCCCTCGCGCAGCGACACCGCCAGGGGTTTGTCGATGAACAGCGGCTTCTTCGCAGCCAGCACAGCCCGGGCCTGCGCCAGGTGTGGCCGGCCGTCGACGCTCAGGAGCATGACTGCATCCACCTCGCGGACCATGGCTTCCACGGTGCCATGGATGCGGACGCCGTGGGATTTCACGAGCGTCTCGGTATATTCCGGCACGCGCTTCCAACTGGCGTCCAAGTCCGGGCTGCCACCTGGAACCGCCGCCACGACGCGGGCGCCGGCGACGTGGTCCTTGGCGTGGGGATCATTGAGGATACCCGCGAAAGCCGGGGCGTGGGAGGTGTCAAGCCCGATCAAGCCCACCCGGATATCCGCGGCGACGACGTGCAGCCAGGCGAGGGAAAGCAGGCCGAGAAGCCTAACGGTTCTGTGGTTCACCGGCCGATTAAGGGTGAAACGAGCGGCCTGGGCAAGGAGCAAAGCCAGCGACCGGTGGAAAAATCGGTTTTGAGCAGCGCAAACGCCGCAGAGCCAGTACGAACATTGAACAGAGTTTAACATTCCGGCGAAATTCGAGTATTTGCGCATGGATTCCCGGAGCGGCAGGCGTGGCTGGTGAAGTCGATTTTCTGACCTTGTCCCTTTATTTTTTTAAACACTGTTCTTTCTCCGTCCCTTCATTTTCTTCCACGCGTCCCGGTTCTCTGTATGCCTTGTGTTCTTGTGCCCCCGAAAAATCCCGCCGCCAAAATTCCCATTGGCGCCTCCCCCTCCTTTCGATAGCGTCTGCGAAGTGTCGAAAACGGGAACATCTGTAGTTCGCCCCTCTGAGAGCGCGGCGCCGGTGCCCTTCGAAGAAGGGCTCAAACGTCTGGGCTCCGTCGTGGAAGCGATGGAAAGTGATGACCTCCCGCTCGACGACCTGCTGAAGCAATTCGAAGAGGGAACCCGCCTGGCGCGGCATTGTCAGGAACAATTGGATGCCGCCGAGTTGAAGGTCGCCCAGTTGGAGCAATCGGCTGCGGGTGAACTCGTCACGCGGCCGCTGGTCTCTCCGGACGCCGATTGAGCGGGCCCGGACTCCTTTCTGAACCCAGACCCTCGGCACTACCCTTTTTGAAACGAATTCATTCCACCTATGAGCCGTTATCTTGACATGGTTGACCACCCCTCGCACGTCAAAAAACTGACGCCGGAGCAACTGGAGCATCTCGCGTCGGACCTGCGACAGGAGTTGATCGAGGGGTTGGCCAAGAATGGCGGCCACTTAGGACCGAACCTGGGGGTTGTCGAGCTGACGATTGCGCTGCATCGCGTGTTTGAGACGCCGCGGGACAAGTTTGTTTGGGACGTCAGCCATCAGGTGTACGTGCACAAGTTGCTGACCGGGCGGAAGCATCGGTTTCGCACCATCCGGACGACCGACGGCTTGAACGGTTTTGCATTGCGCACGGAGAGTGAGCATGACGCCTTCGGGGCGGGACACGCGGGCACGGCGCTATCGGCGGCGCTGGGCATGTGCGCCGCCCGGGATCAACGACAGGGACCCGAGCATGTGGTCTGTATTTTTGGCGATGCTGCGCTGACCAACGGCATTTCCTTTGAAGCCCTCAATAACATCGCCAGCACCACCAAGAGATTCATCGGCATTCTTAATGACAATGAGTGGTCCATCGCCAAGAACGTCGGCGCCGTCGCGGGCTACCTGGGCAAGTTGACGACCAGTCCGCGCTACAACCGGTTGACGCGGGAGTTCGGCTCGTGGTTGCGCAAACTGCCCAAGGGCGAATTGGTTTCGATGCTGGGGCACAAGGCCGAGGAGGCGATCAAGGGGATTGCCAGTTCCATGACGATGGAACATTCGCCCTCGATGATGGACGCGGATGGCCGGGGCGGCCATGGGACGCCCATGCTGTTCGAAGAGTTTGGTCTGCGTTATCTCGGGCCGATTGACGGGCACAACATCCCGCTGTTGGTCAGCACCCTCGAGTTCGCCAAGACCTGCACCGAGCCGGTGGTGATCCATGTGCTGACGCAGAAGGGCAAGGGCTTCGGCGCGGCGCTCCAGCATCCGGAGAAATTTCATGGCCTGGGTTCCTACAACGCCGTGACTGGCGAAACTCCGGCCACCAAGCCCGGCGTGGCGCCGATGTGGCAGGATGTTTTCGGCCGCACGATGGTCAAGCTTGCCACCAAGGACAAAACCGTGGTGGGCATCACCGCCGCGATGCCGTCGGGCACCAGCCTCAAGCTGCTGGATCAGGCCTTGCCGGGACAATATTACGACGTGGGAATTGCCGAGGAGCACGGGGTCATCTTTGCCGCCGGCATGGCGACCATGGGATTCCGTCCGGTGGTGGCGATCTACAGCACCTTTCTGCAGCGGGCCTACGACTGCATTCATCACGATGTCTGCCTGCAGGATTTGCCGGTGATTTTCTGCATGGATCGTTCGGGACTTTCCGCGAACGACGGCCCCACTCACCATGGCCTGTTTGACATCGCGTACCTCCGCTGCCTGCCGAATATCATCGGTATGGCCCCGAGCAATGAGGATGAACTGCAGGACATGATGTTCACGGCCACGCTGCAGTCGCATCCGGTCGCGATTCGCTATCCGCGCGGCCCGGGAGAGGGTGTCGCGATCAAGGACCAACCCGTGCCGGTGGAGATTGGCCGCGCGGTGGTGGTGCAGAATTTTTCGGGTAATGGCGGGCGGAAGGTCGCGCTGTTCGGCTTGGGACCGATGTTGACTCTGGCCCGGCAGGCAGCGGCGGAACTGGCCCAGGAAGGTTTGGATGTGGCGGTGATCAATCCCCGGTTCTACAAGCCGCTGGATCGGGCGGTTCATACTTTTTTTGCCCAGGCGGCGGACGTGGTGGCGACGCTTGAAGATCATGTTGGGATGGGGGGATACGGCAGTGCGGTGCTTGAGGGGTTGAGCGACGCCGGTATTAGCACGCCGATGGTGCGGGTGGCCTGGCCGGACCAATTCGTGGAGCACGCCTCCTCGGTGGATTATCTCCGCCAGAAGCACGGATTGACAGTGGCGCGCCTGGTGGCGGACGTGCGCACGAAGTTGTCGGCAACCGCACGGACGAAGCCTTCCACCGGCGTGACGTTGCAGGTTGCCTGAGGCTTTTCAGGTCGTCCGTGACTGGTTTCGGCGGAATCGCAAGCTTCCAATTCAGAAAAGTCTCCTGCGAACCTGGCTTGCGTCAGGCCCGGTCGCCCCACAGACTCCGCCCGCATTTTTTCCTAATCGATACTTAGAGAGTTGCGCAAAAGCCCTCCGGGGCTGTTTTTGACATCACATGAGCGATGAATTGAAGCTGGACCTCGAAAAAGCATTCCAGCCTGTTTGGGCCCAAAAGCCTGCCGAAGAAAACAAATATGCCAATTACGAGGGCCGGGATTCCGGTCCGCGTGACCGCGATGGCGGGGGCGGCCGTGGTCGCGGTGGTCCCGGCGGCGGGGGGGGCGGCTTTGGCGGTGCTCGCCCCGGTGGGGGCGGCTTTGGTGGCCCGCGACCCGGTGGTGGTGGCGGCTTTGGCGGTCCGCGTCCCGGCGGCGGCGGTGGCTTTGGCGGTCCACGTCCCGGTGGCGGCGGTGGCTTTGGCGGTCCGCGTCCTGGTGGCGGCGGTTTTGGCGGCCCCCGATTCGGTGGCGGTGGCCCGGGTGGCGGTGGTTTGGGCAACCGGGGACCGCGTCCGGGTGGCGGCCCGGCCGTATCCGGCGAGGGGACCGGCCTGAATTGGGATCCGTCGGCGGAGCCGCGTCGGGATCGCGGTCCGCGCCGGTTTGATGACCGGGAACGGGATCCGTTGGTGCCGTTGGAGGTTGATTTCCTCCCCGAGCCCGGCGGTGTGGCGTCGCTCGCCAAGCAGATCCGGCTTTCGGGCCGCGCCTATCCGTTGTTTGAAGTGGCGGGCCTGGTGGCCCAGAAGCCCGAACGTTACGACGTCGGTCTGCGCACCATCAACAACAAGGAGGGCAAGCCGCAGGCGCCGCTTTTCGTGTGTTCCCTCGATGATTCGATCTGGGTCAGCGAAGAGGCCGCCGTCAAGCATGTGCTGACGGCCCATTTCGAAACTTTTTATTCCACCGACAAGGTGGCGACGGAGCCGCCGAAGGGAACCTACACGTTGGTCTCGCAGTGCGGGATCACGGGTGAGTTGTTCGGGCCGCCGAACCTGCAGAGTTCGCAAGACAAATTGCGCAAGCTGCATGCCGAGCGGTTCAACCGCATGCCGCTTGATGTCTACAAGTCCCGGGCCAAGGTCGTGAAGGACGAGGCGGTGGTGAAGCAATGGCTCGAGCAGGCCAGCTTCAAATACATTTTCACCACGCTGAATGTGCCGGAACCGACCCAGTTGCATACGCGGGACGATGTGGAAGTCCACTTCCGGCAGACCCATCTGCCCAACGTGGTGAAATCCGTGGACCGCATCCTGATCAAACACGGGACGTCGCCGAAGCTGGACGGACCGATCCAGGCGCTGTTGCGGGTCATGACGGATCGCGAAAAGCGGTTCCCGCTGCGTTGCGCCACGGCGTTGAGCAACGACTTTCAGAAGAGCGGTCTGCACTTCTTCAAGCGTGACAAGACGGTGGTGCATGTCGCGGTGGCCCGGCCGCATTACCTGGACCTGACCACGCAGGTGGTCAGCGATGGCGTCAAGCGCATTGTGGCCCATTTGGAGGCGAACCCGAACTGCTCGCGACGTTCGATGCTGGATGCCCTGGCGCCGCTGCCGCCGGCGGCCGTGATTCCAGTGCCGCTACCGCCGCTGCCACCGGCGGCGCCGGCCGCCCCGGTCGAGGGTCAGCCTGCCGCGGAGACCCCGACTCCGACTCCCGCCCCGGCGCCGGCGTCCGTGTCGACGCCCGAACGGGAATCTGCCTTGAGCGACCTGTACTGGTTGCTCCACCAGGGCCACGTCATCGAATTTGCCAATGGCAAAATGGAGTTGGCCAAGAAGCCGCAGCCTCGTCAGGAGCCGGCCAAGGCCGACGCAGCGCGCGCCGGCGAACGTCCGCCCCGGCCCGAACGTCAACCCAAGGAGCGCGATGGCGCCCCTCGGCGACGTGGATTGGTGTTGGTCGGTGCGCCGTCGGTGGTTCCGTTCGGCCCCGTGGCCCAGTTGCTGGGTGGCATTTAAGGGGATTCTTCCCCGCGTCCGTTTTCAGAAACCGGCCCGAGTCTCCTCGGGCCGGTTTGCTGCTTTCTGGGCCATCCTTTCAGAGCAGGACACGCACCGCCGTGGCGACGTGCGGGGGTAGCGGGAATTCCCGGCCCACGACAAACTGCGACCCCAACCGGGTGAGCCATTCGCGGGAAGCCTCCACCCGGCCAATCCGCGCATGAACCCGCTGGCCCACGGTCCGAAATGTGACCTCCTCCGCACGGACGCGGACCGGTGCGGATTCGCCCTTCAGTTCCAATTCGACCTCGAACCAGCGCTCCGCGGAATTGAGGGAGACGCTGCGGACGGTGCCGTAATCGCGCAGGGCAACGCCCAAGGCGGCCTCGGCACCTTTCTTCATCAGCCAGTCTTTCACGGAAGGAAGCTTGCCGCATGGATTGCTCCGGGGTCGATTCCAATTTCGGCGACGGATCCCACGGCTGTGCTTCCTTCCGCCATGGAAGAATTGTGCTTCCCGGGTTGAGTTGGGACGGCTTTTGCGTCAGCTTTTGCCCGTGTTGCTCAACGGGCTGACTCCGCGGGTTTTCATGGCGGCTACCCGCCAGAATGATGGCAAGACCACCACTTCGCTGGGGTTGCTGGCGGCGCTCCAGGGACGGTTTGGCCGGATCGGTTACATCAAGCCGGTCGGACAGCGCTTCGTTCAAATCGATGATCAAAAGATCGATGAAGATTCGGTGCTGATGGATCGGGTGTTTCGGCTGAACTGCCCGCTGGTCGATATGTCACCGATTGCGGTCGAACCGGATTTCACCCGGAAATACCTGCAGGGCGGCGGCCTGGAGTCGCTGATCAAGCGCATTCACAAGGGATTTGACCGGGTGGCATGGGAGAAGGATTTCGTCTTGTGTGAAGGCACCGGGCACGCGGGAGTCGGGAGTGTTTTTGATCTCTCCAACGCCACGGTCGCCAAACTGCTGGAGGCAAAGGTCGTGATCGTCAGCCGCGGGGGCATTGGCCTGCCGATCGACGAGGTGGCCTTGAATCTGGCCCTGTTCGAGAAAGAGGGGGTCGAGGTGATTGGTGTCATTTTGAACAAGGTCCTGCCGGAAAAGCTGGCCTACATTGCGGATTTCGCCCAGCGCGGGCTGAAGCGAAAAGGCTTGGAGCTCCTGGGAGTGGTGCCGCATCTCCCCATCCTTTCCAAACCCACGCTGCACGCGATCGGCGAGGAACTGCAGGCCGAATTTCTAACCGGGAAGGAAAAGCGGCATCAGATTGTCCAAAACGTGGTGATCGGCGCCATGGGAGCGGCGAATGTCGCCAAACGCCTGAAGTCGGGCACGTTGTTGATCACCTCGGCGGATCGCGAAGACGTGGTCGAGGCCGCCACCACCTGGGCGGAAGATCCGGAACATCCACTCGCGGGCCTGATTCTGTCCGATGACATCAAGCCGTCGGCGGCGACCACGCGCCGCCTGCGGAACTGTGCCTGCCCGGTGATTATCGCCAGTCAGGACAGTTACTCCGTGGCGGCGACGGTCAACGAGGTCACGGTGAAGACCGGCCCGGACGACACTCAGAAAATTGGGATCATCCAAAAGCTCATCGCCGAGCATGTGGATCTCGATCGCATCCTGGCAAAACTATAGGCAGCGCCTTTCGGGCTCCACCCGGTCCGGTCCGGTCCGGCCCGGCGTCAGCGGAGCTCGGCGTCGTACTGGCTGGACCGTTGGAGAATCGCGCGGACATAGTGCCGCGTGCTGGGGAAGGTCATGGCTTCGAGAAACGCCGCACTGTTGGTTTCCGCCGGACCTTTGAGCCACCGCAGGACATTGCCCCGGCCGGCATTGTAATCGGCCAGTGCATAGGCCCAGGGGTTGTCGGCTTTGGGATATCGACGGACGATCCTGCTCAGGTAAAAACAGCCGGCCTGGAGGTTGGTGGTGACATTGAGAAGGTGTTCGGGTTGGAAGAAACCGTTGCGATGCGTGTCTGCCCACTCTTGCGCCGTGGCGGGCTGAAGTTGCATAAGACCGATTTCATCGTGCCCACCGCGGACGTCGGCGTGGAAACGGCTTTCCTGCCAGACGACGGCTTTGACGAGCCCGGCCGGCAATCCGAATTCCCGGGAAATCGTCAGGATTTCGCGGTCGTAGCGGTGCTCATTTTCCCGCCACGCCCACCAACTGCCGGCGGCCAAGCCCGCCAGTAGAAGCATCGAGGTGATGAACGCTCGCACGTCTTCCTTCTGCCCCGATTGGGGAGGGCTGTCCAGCGAATCCGATTGGGCTTAGTGGTCGAGCCGATCCGCGTTTCGCCGCAGGCAGGCCGCGGTGGGTCGGACGCCGGTGGGGTGGTTGAACCCGAGGGCTGACGGAAATGGGTCCTTTTTACCTGAAACCGGCGCCGGGCTCACCGGGTGTTGACGGCAGGTGAGTCCGTGTCCCCTTCCGGGCAGGCATTTGGTTCACTTTCCATCGACCGATAGTTGTCCCGCCGCGTACTATGAAGCAGATGAGATCCCTGGCGCTGTTAGTGGGCCTCGCCTGGACGGCCCGCTTGCTGAGTGCCGGGGTGGTGCTCAATGAGATTTCCTATCATCCGCCGGGCGCCCGGGACGATCTTCAATTCGTTGAATTACACAATGCCGGTGGGGTGGCCGTGGATCTTTCCAACTGGAAATTCACCACCGGCATCAAGTACACGTTTCCCGCGGGGACGCAGCTGGCCGCGGGAGGATACCTGGTGGTGGGCCGGGATCCCAAGGCGCTGGCGGCCCAGTACAAAAACCTGACCGCGCTGGGACCGTTCGTCGGCACGCTCAAACACGGGGGCGAACGCATCACCCTCAGTGATGCGTCCGGGAACGGGGTCGACACCGTCAAGTTTGGTGACCGGGATCCCTGGCCAATTTCGCCGGATGGGTCCGGTGCCACCCTGGAACGGGTCAGCGCCGCCGGTCGGGGTGACGATCCGGCGAACTGGGCCCCATCGACGCTCCCGGAGCGGGAGATCCCGGCAGGCACTCCGGGGAAACCCAACAGTCGTGCCCAAACCCTGGTCCCCGCCACCTTCATCGAGCTTTCCGTGAACCCGTGGAAACCCGAATCTCCGTTGCTCGTTTCCGCCAGGGTGGAAGATTTGAACGGTGTGGAATCGGCCGCGGTGCAGTGGCAGGTGATTGATTCGGCCGGTGGCGTGGGCAAGGAACGATCGACCCCGGCCCGGCGGATGACGGGCTCCGAGACGTCCGGCCGCTACGAGGCTTCCCTCCCGAGTCTCGCGAGCGGGCAGTTTCTCCGGTATCGGCTCCAGGCAAAATCACACGGCGGGGCGTCACGGACGTGGCCGGATCCGCAGGATTTGCGTCCGTTCAAAACCCTGGCGGCTTGGACCAACCAGCCGGTCGCGACCGTGCCGCAGTTCTATCTCCTGGGTCTCGGTGCGGTCCAGCCGTCGGCCGGCTCGATGTCGGGTTTTTGGGGCCGCCGCGGAGGCGTCGCCGCCCCGGATCTGACCCGCAGCAGCAGTCTGCTGGTGGTGGCGCCCACCAATGGAGGAGCGGTGCAGGTCCATGATTTCATCCGCATCACACCGCGCTCGGGTGGCTGGAAGGTGAAACTCCAATCCGATGCGCTTTGGAATGGGGTCAAATCCTTGAATGTGATTTTTGAAAGCACGAGCCGCTGGGTTTTGGCGGAGCACCTGGGCTACGAACTTTTTCGCCGCGCCGGCGTGCCGTGTCCGGATTCGGGCCACGTCGGGCTTACCTTCGATGGCAAGCCCCTCGGTTACCATCTGTGGGTGGAGCAGCCGAACCGTTCCTTTTTGCAGCGGCACAAACGCGATCCCTCAGGCGAGCTGTTCAAGGCGGTCTGGTACGGAAATACCGTCGAGGAACGGCACGAGAAAAAAACCCAGACCCGCACCGGGCACGCGGGATTTCTCAAGACGGTCCGGGATCTGGAAAAGTTGAGCGGAGACGCGCAGTGGAAGTATATCGAACAGCACTTCGACGTGGCGGAAACGGCCAGTTATTACGCGACCTGTCTGTTGATTGAGAACTGGGATGGCTATTTCAACAACCATTACCTGCACCACTCGCCGACGAACCAGCAGAAATGGCAGATCTATCCCTGGGATCTCGACAAGACCTGGGGGGACTACGACGGCGCATCGGCCAAGTACGACTGGTACACGATGTCGACGACCTACGGGGCGCAAGGGGATCAGCCTCCTTCCGCTGGTCCCGGGGCGGAGTTCCGGGGACCGTGGGGAGGCACCGCGTGGTGGCGCCCCGGCGGCGTCATTTCCGCGCCGCTCCTGGCGAATCCGGAATTTCGACGGCGGATGCTGCAACGGTTGCGGGAACTGCTGGCGACGGAGTTCACCTCAGACCGTTTTGGGCCGGTCATCGACGACCTCGAGGCGAGATTGTGGCCGGAGGTCCGCCGCCGACTGTCCCTGCGCGGGAACGATATGGCGGCGGGTGAGCGACGGTTCAAGGCCGACATCAACTCCTTTCGGCGCCAAGTGAAGGGGCGGTCGGAATACCTGCGGAAGGAGTTGAAATGAGGCAAAGCAAGGCCTCGCCGGGCCGACGCGAATCCAGCCACTCCAGGCGGGTGTTCCGGAAATCTGCGCCTGAAGGAGATAGACGCGATTTGACGTTGCTGGGTGTCGTGGGGGCCCCGCCGAGAAGGCGACGGAGGTAGTCCCCGGCGCAGTCCCCAGATATCGTTTCCTTTCCCCTCCGCGACTCCGCGCGTGAGCTTCCGACCATCCGCAGATTTTTTCGCGCCCACCACTCCAGAACCCGGTCACGGAAAGTTGTGCCGGCGCGTTTGCTGCGAGAAGGTAAACAGGTATGGCTTTTGCCGATTCCCTTTCCCAGCTGGTCTGGTTATCACACGAGATGGGACGTGAAGATCGTGGCCTCGCGCTGGGCGGAGAAGGCAGCGTCTCGGCCCGTCTGGATGCGACTCATTTTGGCATCCGCGCGAGTGCGACGACGCTCCACAACCTCCGGCCGGACCAGATCTGCCGTTGCAACATCAAGACGATCAGCGGATTTATCGACAGTCAGGGAGCGGACACCGTGGATCTGCAGGCGGCCTTGGCGAAGACCGTCGAAGCGGGTGCGCAGCGGCCGACGACCGAGGCACTCTTCCATGCCTGGCTCTTGCAATTGGAAGGGGTGAATTTCGTCGGGCACTGTCATCCGGAGGCCTGTTTACAGGTCCTTTGCTCACCGGCGGCGGAGCGTTTCGCGGAATATCGCATGTTTCCCGACGAGATTCTCGCCACCGGCCCCAGTTCCGCCCTGGTGCCCTATCACGAGCCCGGCGCGCCCCTGGCCCGGGAGTTGCGCGCCAAGGTCAATATCCATATGCGCCGCGGCTTTGGCCGGTATCCCCGACTGGTGCTTCTGCAAAATCACGGAATCATTGCCCTGGGAGCCACCGCGGAAAGTGTGCTGGCCACCATTCTGATGGCGGAGAAGGCCGCCCGGGTCTTTGTGGGTTCGGCGCGGCTCGGCGGACCGGTCTTCATGACCCAACCCATGGTCATGCGGATCGACAATCCGGCACGGACCCGGCGTTAGCCCGCCTTCCTGGAACCGCAAGGGTTTCGTCCATGGGCCGCTTAACGCCATTCCCTCCCACTGCAAGCCGTGGCGTCATGAACCTTTACGCTTTGAGGTCACGAACTCTGCAACGGAGGGGTGAAGATAATCGGTGGATCTAACTTCGGTTTCCAGGTTGAATTCCCACCGGGGCGGTGGATTGTCGGCACATGCCGCTTTGGAATGGAGTCGCCGCCGTCACCGCGCTGGGCGTTTTCAGCGTCTTCACCGGCGCCGCGCTGTGGGCCAAGTCCACCGAGGAAATCGCGGCTTCCGTCCGTGATTCGATCGTCACGCTGCGCACCGAGACGCGTCAGGGGACGGCGGACGGCGGCCTGGGCACCGGTTTCGCCATCGCCACCAATCAGATCGCCACCAGCCTGCATGTGATCAGTGAGGGCCGTGGCATCACGGTGAAACTGGCCGACGGCTCCAGCCCGGCCGTGCTGGCGATTGAAGCCTGGGATCGATTCACGGACCTGGCGATCCTGCGCGTGGACACCGGTGGGCTGAAGCCGTTGCCGCTGGGGGATGATCGGGAACTGGAACAGGGCCGCGAGGTGGTGGCGTTGGGCAATCCGTTGGGCCTGGAGCGAAGTGTGGTTTCCGGCGTACTCTCGGCGCGGCGCGAGATGGAAGGCATCGAGGTGCTGCAACTCGCCCTCCCGATCGAGGGCGGTAATTCCGGCGGTCCGCTGCTGGATCGCGAGGGACGCGTCGTGGGGATCATCAACGCCAAATCGGCGCTGACGCGCAATCTGGCTTTTGCCACACCGGTGACGCGCTTGAAGCCGTTGCTCGAAAAGCCGAACCCGATGAGCTACGCGCGCTGGCTGCGAGTGGGCGAGTTGCCGGCCGGAGTCTGGGAGAATCGTCTCGGCGGCCACTGGCGACAGAAGGGGGGCGGCATTCTGGTGGAGGGCGCCGGCACGGGCTTCGGTGGACGCGCCCTGCTTTTCCGCACCCAACCGGCCCCGGCCGACGCTTATGAACTTTCGGTGCGGGTGCGATTGAATGACGAATCCGGCGCGGCGGGTTTGATTTTTGCCGGCGACGGTCAGGATGAGCACTGGGGCTTTTATCCGACCGGCGGCCAATTGCGTCTCACGGAGTTTGCCGGCCCCGACGTTTTTTCCTGGCGCATTGTCGGCACCAAACCCGTGACCGCCTACCGGCCGCGCGATTGGAATCAACTGCGCGTGCGGGTGGAGTCCGGGCACCTGAAGTGCCTGGTGAACGAGGTGGTGGTCTACGATCTCCCGTGGTCGGGCGGATTTGGCGCCCGGATGGGTCTGGCGAAGTTCCGCGAGACCGAAGCGCAGTTCCGCGATTTCACCTTGCGAACCCAGCTCACCACCGCCGCGCCCTGGCCGGCGGAAGTGCTTCTGGCCCTCGGCGACGCCCGCCCGCCCCGCTGGACGGAGACCGATTTGCTGCCGTCGCTCAAGACGAATCTGGCCGCCGGCCGCAGTGAACTCGCCCGCCGGGCCCGCGAACTGGAGACGGAGGCGGGTCGACTGCGGGCGTTGTCGATCCGGGCGCATCGCGAATCAGTCCGCGATGAATTGATCCAGGCGCTGGCGCCCGCCGACGACCAGGTGGACCTCATCCACTGCGCCCTGCTG
>JAYTHD010000216.1:0-4894 GCA_043732975.1 Verrucomicrobiota bacterium | reverse complement strand
GGTACCGACGGCGACCACGTCGGCCTCCGCAACCGCGGAAAACGCCCGTTCGTATCCGTTCCGGGGCACCGTCGGCACGACCGATCCGGCCGCGCGGACTGTGTCGCTGGCCGGCAAGAACGCCTCCCGACTGGTGCACCTCGGCGGCAGTTCCAAGCTGTCCCGCGACGGCAAGGACATCGCCCTCGCCGACGTTCACACGGGGGATTACCTCAAGGGTCTGATCCTGAAGAGCGAGGGTCAGGAAACGGTCATCAAGGCGAGCGTCGGGGACAAGCCCGAAGCCAAGCCCCGCGGGTCCAAGGTGCCGCGCG
The DNA here is from genome assembly GCA_043732975.1 of Verrucomicrobiota bacterium. Lineage (GTDB taxonomy): Bacteria > Verrucomicrobiota > Verrucomicrobiia > Limisphaerales > UBA9464 > CANIZL01. The sequence continues at coordinate 4,580 of JAYTHD010000216.1, read as the reverse complement.
CCAAGTCCAACCGCAATTCATCCAAGGCGTCCAAGGCATCGATGAAGGCCGGCACTGCTGAAAACTGATCGGCCCACCTTCTTCCCGACAACCAACAACCCGACCGCCACTGGGCTCAGCCTGGTGGCGGTCAAAGTTTTTTCAGTTGCGTCCGGTTCACTTGGGTTAAAAGGTCAACCTTATGAAGCCGCTTGTGGTTCTTTTGACCGTCCGCCTCGCCCTGGCTTTCGCGCGCGCCGAGGACTCCTCCCCACCCACCATTTTTGTGGCCCCGCTCGATGGTGATCTGAGCCAGATTCAAAGCTGGCAGCCGGCCCTCGGCGAAGGACTGGCCGAGATGCTGATCACGGAGTTGGGAAAAACCCACAAATTCCAGGTGCTGGAGTCCACCGCTCTCGAAAGCCTCAAGAACGAAATCAAACTGGGTGATGAAGGATTCGTGTCCGCTGACAGCAAGGTGGAAAAGGGCGGCTGGGCGGGCGCGGATTTCATGTTTCGCGGCAAGGTCACCCGTTTTGGCGGAAAGACCCAGGGCGTCAATCTGGGCGGTTTCGTCCCGGGCAGCCTCGGCAATCTGGGCTTGAAGCAGAACAAATCCGATGTGCGCATCGATTGGCGCATCGTCGACGCCGCCACCCGCAAGGTGATCAAGACGGGGGAGGCCGTGGGTGAGGAAAAGGGCCTTGGATTTGACGTCGGAGTCGGGGTGAATGGCCGTGGTGGCAACATTGGCTTCCGCAATTCCGAGTTCATGAACAGTGCCCTCGGCAAGGCCACCGTGAAGGCGATCGCGAAAATCATCTCCGACGTCAACGCCACGGACGTGTCCGCCTCGGGCCGCACCCAATTGAAGGAAAAAGCCGCCGTCAGGGATCGGGCGGCCGCCGATGCCTCCGTCTCGGCGCTGAAGAGCGTTCCCGGCAAAGTGCTCGCCGCTCCGGGCAAGAACGTGGTCATCGTGTCGCTCGGTTCCAAACAAGGCTTCAAGGCGGGTGACAAACTCAAGCTCTACGAAACCGTGGACACCAAGGATGAAAAAGGTGTGGTGGTTTTCACGGACGAAAAATTGATCGGTGAAATCGTCCTCGAATCCGTCCAGGACGAGCGCAGCAAGGCGCGGTTCGATGGCACCGCCGAGATCAAGGCCGGCTGGGTGGTGAAGGCCAATTAATCCTTCCTGATCCTCCCGCCCGTCTGCCGCTCCCGGATCCGGCCGGGGGTAAAGAATGGATATTTCACGAGGAATTGTGGCGAGCACTCCAGCGACACTTCCAAAGAATTCTGACCGCGGATGACACGGAGGACGCGGATGGACTCGAAAAGTGGGGTTCCGCATCTGCGTTATCCGCGCCATCCGCAGTTCATTTTCTGAAAGTGTCGCTGGGGTGCGAGAAGGGGATCTCGGATGCCGGTCGAGCTGTCGTTGCGATTCGCCCCTGAAACGGCCCGGCTCGCCCCCAGCCCCTTTAATACGCTCGGTGAGCTGCTATTCACCGGCCCGTTCCATGAAGCATTCTCTACCAGCATTGTTGGGCGCTGCCGGCATTGCCCTTTCGTTCGGTTTCTCATCCCAGGTGAGCGCCCAAGGGTGCGTCGCCGTCCGGGGTGGCGGCATGTGTTCGTTGCATCTCGGCGAACCCGGCGCGGACGTCGAGGAGAACCCCTGGCTGGCCAGTGCGTCCGCCCGCTACCTGCATTCCTTCCGCCATTACGTGGGGGACGAGGAGCAGGTCAACCGGGCGGTGCTCGGCAATCAGGTCATCAATCACTCGTACTTCGTCGACCTCGGCATCCAATACCGGATCAATTCCCACTGGGACGTGGCGGCGACCCTGCCCTTCGTCACCTCCACCCGATCCCAGGTGGGTGGAACGCCCGCCGTCCGCTATGAAACCAGCGCCAGTGGCATCGGCGATGCCCGCGTGACGGGTTACTATTGGATTTTCGATCCCAAAAAAGAGCCGAAGGGCAACATTCAATTGGGCCTGGGCTTGAAGGCACCCACGGGTGATGACAACGTTCAAGACACTTTCCTTACTCCTACCGGAACGGTTGTCCGTGCAGTCGATCAGTCGATCCAACCGGGTGATGGCGGCTGGGGGGTCGCCTTGGAATTGAATGCCTTCCGACAAATCCTGCCCCGGACGGTCGCCTTCCTGCAGGCCTCCTACCTGCTGAATCCGGAAGATACCAATGGCACGGTGACCGGCCGGTTTCGGAACGATCCCAAGACCGCGGGTTTCTACGAGAACTTGATGTCAATTCCCGACCAATACTTCATCCGCGGTGGCATCGGCTATACGCTGGTTCCGAAATGGGGTTTGACCGTCAGTCTGGCAGGTCGCATGGAAGGCGTGCCGGTGGAGGATCTGCTCGGGTCGAGCAATGGATTCCGTCGTCCGGGCTTCGGAGTAAGCATTGATCCGGGCGTGCAGATTTCCAAGGGGCGTTTTACTTTCAATGTCAATGTGCCTTTTGCGCTGTACCGCAACCGCGAGCGCAGCGTGGCCGATCAACTGGCCGCGGCGGCCAAGGGTTCGGACGTCCATGGCGATGCGGCCTTCGCGGATTACGTGGTCACCGCCGCCATTGCGGTGCGTTTTTAAGCCAACCGGCTCGATTTACTGGCCTTTCCGAGTGATCGAGCCCGTTCGGAACCGATTCTCATCCGAATCGGTTCCTTTGCTGTTCAAAACCGGAATTGCCCCCTAGGGTCGCGGCCGCATGCCCACCGTTGGCGAACAACTTCGCGGCGCCCGCGAGCGCGCCCGGCTCAGCGTCCATGACCTGGCCAATGCCCTCAACATGAAGGCCGATCAGGTTCGGGCCGTGGAAGAGAGCCATTGGGCCGAATTCAGCGCCCCGGTTTACATCCGCGGTTTCGTCCGCTCGGTTTCCCGGTATCTGAAGCTCGACACGGCCCAATTGATCACGGAGCTGGAAGTGGAGCTGGCCCAGACCGAAAAATATTCCCAGGCCCCGAATCTGACCGTTCGTCGCAAGGGTCCACTGGACTTCTTCATGCTCCAGCTTTCGCGAATCCGTTGGGCATGGGCATTGCCCGCATTGCTGGGAATTTTGGTCATCGCCGCTGTGCTGTATGGACTCCGGCACACCGAAAAAAAGGCGGCCGATGAACGCAGTGCAAAGCTGGGTTCGGGAATCTATGAAGGCCGCCGTGGAGCGGGCGGAATCACCCTGCCGCTGCCGACGAATCCCCCCGCCGGCCGCCGATAGGTGGTAGCCGGGTGACGCCAAACCAGCAAGGTGGAGCGAGTCTCTGACGAGCCAGCCGGTGACGAAGTCAGCCGGCCAGCGCGGCTGCCTCGAGGGACTCTCGGCCCACCGGTTTTGTGGCCGGAGGCCAGCAACCAAGGTGGAGCGAGTCTCTGACGAGCCAGCCGGTGACGAAGTCACGCCCGAACGCGGCTGGCTCGAGGGACTCTCGCCCCCACCGGTTTTGTGGCCGAAAGCCGGCATCGGGATGATAGATCGCCGGCCCCTTGGCGAGACCGGATTCAACGGCGCTGCGCGATCACGATTCGGTCACGGCCGCTCAAATCCGGTTCGGTCGTGACACTTGACCAATTGGCACCGTCAAAAAGCGCACCGATCGCGGCGCCCTGGCCATCACCAAACTCCGCCAGGAGCCACCCGCGCGGGGCCAACCACGGTTGGGATTCCCGGGCCAGGCGACGATAGAAATCCAGACCGTCCACTCCCCCATCCAGAGCGAGCCGGGGGTCGTGGTCCCGCACTTCCGGATCCAACGCGGCAATCTCCGCGGTGGGAATGTACGGCGGGTTACTGACGATCAGATCAAATTCCCGCGCCCCCTCATGGCCACTCGCGCTCAAGGCGGCAAAGCCGTCGCCGGGATGCCACTGGATGCGGGACGCCAGACCCAGTTGCGCCGCGTTGGCGCGGGCCACCTCCAGGGCCGCCGTCGAGAGATCGAGTCCGTGGACTTCTGCGTTGGGGTGCCGGGCGGCCAGGGCCAGCGCGAGGCAACCCGAACCGGTGGCAAAATCGAGCACCCGGTACGTCCGACCGGGTTCCGCGCGCTCCATCCCGCGCAGCATTTCACTGGCACGCAGAGCCAATCCCTCGGTCTCCGGTCGCGGGATCAACACGGCGGGAGACACCTGCAAAACCCAATCCAAAAACGCCGCCCGTCCGGTCAAGTGCTGGAGCGGAATCCGCCGGGCGCGCGCCGCCAGCCAGGATTCCCACCGGGTCACCTGCTCCGCGGTCAGTGGCTTTTGGGAATCGAGCCACAACGCCGGGCGCGCGCAGCCCAGCACCTCGGCCAGCAGCCACTCGGCATCCTCTCGTGACGTCGCCACACCCGCCTCGGCGAGCCGCGATTCGGCGAGTAAAACGGCTTCCCGCCGGGTCACGAGGCGCTCCCTCGTCCGGAGGTCATGGTGCGTGGTTTCATCGTGTGGAGGGGAAAAAATTTTTCCGCCCCCAGGTAACGCTCGCCCTACGGCAATCGGCGTATACCCAAGCGGCCTCGGATCTGACTGAATGACACCGTGACAAATAATATGAAGAATACAATCCTATCCCGCCCGGGT
>JAYTHD010000215.1:0-5185 GCA_043732975.1 Verrucomicrobiota bacterium | reverse complement strand
GGCGTGCCCTGATACGCCCCCGGGAGAAAAGCGGAGCGGATGTTGGAGGGCTCGATCCGGCTCGGCGAAAGAGCGATGAACCCGGGCAGATTCTGATTTTCGCTCCCCAGTCCGTAAGTGACCCACGAACCCACGCTGGGCTTGATCAGGCGCGTGGAACCGGTGTTCATCATCAGGCTGGCCGCGCCATGATCCGGAATATCGGTGTGCATCGAACGGATGACTGCCAGCTCGTCCGCGTGCTTGCTCAGCAAGGGAAAGACTTCGCTGATCTCGGTCCCCGATTCGCCACACTTGTTGAACTTGAAGGGCGACGCAAAGGCGACCGCGTTATTGTCGCCCGGAAACGATTTCTCGTCGTATTTTGCCAGCGCGGGTTTGGGGTCGAAGGTGTCCAGATGAGACGGCGCGCCCGAGGCGAAAATATGTAGCACCCGTCGGGCGCGGACGGGTATCGGCGGCTTCCGCGCGGCCGTCGTCACCGGCACGGACTCCGCGAGTCCTTCGATCGACTGGAGGATGCCCATGCCGACCAGACCGGCGAGGCTCATCCCGCCAAAGCCCATGCCGAAGCGATTGAGAAACTGGCGCCGGGTGAAGAGACCGTCCTGAGGTCGCCACTGTAATTCCTGACAAGTCTGGAGCATAAAACGGGCTGGCTTTGCGTACCGCCGAATGTACACGCCGGGGCAAATTCTGCCACCGCAAATGCGGGTGACCTCCCGGATCTCCACCAGACACGTCACCTCCGGCACGACCGACCACCCAGGGTGCCGGATCCAATAAGCTCCTTCGATCAGACATTTTTGATTCTTTCAAAGAACGTGGCGCAGCCGGGGGATTTCCGGAATGTTCCGGGCCAGTATTCGCCGATGCGTGCACTTGAATTGAAGATTCCGCCGGGCGTTGTTTTTCTAGTCTTGGCGACGCTCATGTGGCTGCTTTCACGGGCGGCACCCGCCTTCGGCTTCCTACTGGCGGCCCGGAGCACCGTGGTGTTCGCACTGGTCGGGACGGGCATTGTCATTTGTGCACTCGGGGTGATTTCATTCCAACGGGCGGGAACCACGGTCAATCCGCTGAAGCCCGGGACCGCGTCCTCCCTGGTGGTGTCCGGCATCTACCGTTGGACTCGAAATCCGATGTATCTCGGATTCCTGCTGGGCCTGACCGGTTGGGCGTTCTCCCTGTCGAATGTCCTCGCCTTCCTTTTCCTTCCGGTGTTCGTCCTTTACCTGAATCGTTTCCAGATCCGCCCCGAGGAAGAGGCGCTCGCATCGGTGTTTGGCGAGGCATTCGTCGACTACCAGGCGAGGGTGCGGCGCTGGCTATGAGGTCTCAACCATTGCTCAAACCGGACGGGTCCTGTCCTCGACTCACCACTTTGCGACGGGCCGCCAAGGTGAATGCGCCTCGCGATTCTCACCCGGCGTCGATGATTGGCACCGATAAGCCGGCTCCAAGCCGGCGCTCCAAATACGTCGGCGCGTCGCTCTCCGGCGCTCGGGCGGCGGGGGTTGCGGTGGTCAATGGCTTCGATCCATTATAGCGGGGTCTATGAACGCGCCCGTCAACGGTCCGACTTCGGCAGTCGCCCAACCGGCATTCCGTCCGCTCCGCGTCTGGCCCGCCGGGTTCCTGGTGGCCGCCATGATCGTCGCGCGGTTTGCCCCCGATTACCTCGAGGGTGGACTGTCGAAGTATTGGATGATCGCGGTGTTTGGCCCGCTGCTGGGTTGCCTGTTGCTCGCACTTTGGTGGCTGTTCGCCAGCCGAGCGACCTGGAAGGAAAGAGTGATCGGATTTGCGGGGCTGCTCGCCGCCCTGGCCGTGACCCTTTGGTTCGCTCATCCGACCATGCGGGGGCCGGGAACCAGCTATGTGACGCTGCCCATGGGAATGATCGCGTTCGCTCTGGGTGCCGCCGCCCTCGCCCGGCGGCATCCCGCGCTCCGGACCAACGTGTCCGTTCTGCTGGGCTTCGCCGGCTTTGCCATTTCCCTCCTGCTGCGAAGCGAAGGGATGACGGGCGATTACGCATTCAGCCTGCATTGGCGTTGGTCGCCCACACCGGAGGATGCGATGCTTGCCATTCGGAAATCAACCATCACCGCCAAACCGAATGCCCTGGATCCAGAAAAGCTCAGCCGTGCGCTCGCGAATCCGGAGTGGCCGGGCTTCCGCGGGGCGGATCGCGACGGGCGTTCGCGCGGTCCGCAAATATCAACCAACTGGACCGCCCATCCGCCAAGGCAACTCTGGAAAATCTCCGTGGGTCCCGCCTGGTCGTCCTTTGCCGTCGCGGGAAATTTTCTCTTCACCCAGGAACAACGGGGTCCGCAGGAAACCGTGGTTTGTTATAACACCGAGGACGGTCATGAAATTTGGAACCGTTCCATCGAGGCTCGCTTTGACGAGCCCCTGGGCGGACCCGGACCCCGGGCCACACCCACCCTGGCGAATGGGGGGTTGTTCGTCACCGGCGCCACCGGGGTGTTCCTGCGGCTGGATCCGGCCACGGGCAACATTGTCTGGCAACAAGACCTGAAAAAGGTCGCCGGCCGCGAAGTGCCCATGTGGGGCTTTGCGGCGTCCCCGCTTGTCACGGACTCGGACGCGATCGTCTATGCCGGCGCTCCTAATGGTAAAGGACTGCTGGCCTTGGACGCAGCATCGGGCGCCCTCCGGTGGTCGACGGCGGCGGGAAGTGATTCCTATGGTTCACCTCAATTGAATACAGTCGCCGGCGTGCCGCTCGTGCTTCTGCTCTCGAACGACGGACTGGTCTTCATTGATCCCGCCACGGGCAAGGAACGCTTGAACTACGAGTGGAAGTTCAGCAACTATCGTGCGCTGCAGCCGCTCCAAGTCAGCGACGATACCTTTCTGCTGCCGACGGGCATGAATACCGGCACCCGCGCCATCCATGTCACGCTGAGCAACGGGCACTTCGCGACGGAGGAATTGTGGACCTCGCGAAATCTAAAGCCGGATTTCACGGATCTGGTGAGCCACCAAGGCTACGTCTACGGCATTGATGGCGGCATATTCACCTGTGTGGATCTGAAATCAGGTGACCGGAAGTGGAAGGGCGGACGCTATGGCAAGGGACAGGTTTTGCTGTTGGAAAACTCCGGTCTGCTGCTGGTGGCGGCGGAAGATGGACGGGTCGTGCTGCTGCGGGCAGACCCCGCGGAGCACGTCGAAGTGGCCTCCTTCAAGGCGCTCGACGGAAAGACCTGGAACCACCCGGTGGTCGTGGGCGACCGACTCTACGTTCGCAACGCCCAAGAGGCGGCGGTCTATGTGCTGACCCTGGCGGAAAGGTGGTGAGTGTTATTTGAATGGGGCTATTCCTTGGCAAAACATCGAAGATGCGCCCGTGTTCCCAAGGCCCAACGGGCCGGAATGCCTCAGCGCAGGACATCGCCCTGAGGTCTCGCCGATCCTAGCGTCTCCGGCCTGTAGGGCCGGGATAAACGCGTCGAACACCACCGGTAATCGCATGCCCAATATCGCTCCCCGGTTGGGGCGCAACCCTCACGGAACCGGGTACCCAGCCCGTTGGGCTGGGCTGAGGAATGACGCACCTTTGGTGCTCTGGAGTCGCTCCGACGGGCCTGCGCGCGGGCAGATAGATCTTGCCAAGGTTGGAGGATATCGGCACAAGGATGGGCATGAAACTTCCCGCTGCCGTGGCCGCCCTGGCCTTGTGCGCCTTTCCCGCTGTGCTGCATCCCGAAACCGTCAAGGATCGCGAGGCCGCCGTGCGCGACGACAAGGCGGCCATGGAGAAGGATGCGCGCTGGATCTATAACGATTGGGAGAAGGGATTGGCCGAAGGGAAACGCACCGGCAAGCCCGTTCTGGTGGTGTTGCGCTGCGTGCCTTGTCTGGCGTGCGCCGGCATTGATGCCCAGGTGTTGTTGCAAGACACCGACCTGAATCCGCTGTTGGATCAGTTTGTTTGCGTTCGGGTCATCAATGCCAACGCACTCGATCTCACCCGCTTCCAGTTTGATTACGACCTTTCATTTTCGACGATGTTTTTCAACGGGGACGGCACAGTTTACGGCCGCTATGGCTCGTGGACTCATCAGAAAAACGCCCAGGACAAAACCACGGCCAGTTATAAAGCGGCCCTCTCGGCGGCGCTGGGCATCCACAAAGGGTATCCCGGAAACAAGGCCAGCCTGATGGGCAGGCAGGGCGGACCCACCCCGTTTCAGACCACACTGGAGATCCCCGGATTGGCCGGCAAATATGAGCGAACTCTCAACTGGAGCGGCAAGGTCGTCCAAAGCTGCGTGCATTGTCATCAGATCGGCGACGCCCTGCGAACGTCGCTCCGGGATCAACAAAAGCCGATTCCGGAGGAATGGATCTATCCGCAACCGGGTCCCGAGAGCTTCGGGCTGGGACTCGCGGCGGACCAAGCGGCGACGGTTTCACAAGTGACCGCGGATTCCGCAGCGGACCGGGCGGGATTGAAGCCGGGCGATCTCATTGTTTCGCTGGCCGGGCAGCCGCTGATTTCCAGCGCGGATGTCAGCTGGGTCCTCCATCGGGCGCCGCCGAGTGGGGCGCTGTCGATGGTTGTCCAACGTCGCGGCGGGGAGAAAATGTTGCAATTGCCCCTCGAAATTGGCTGGCGGCAACACGCGGACATTTCGCGACGAGTGGGCACCTGGGGCATGCGCGCTATGGCCACGGGTGGGCTTCTGCTGGAGGATTTAACCGACCTGGAGCGCGCCGGGCACAAACTCGATACCCAGGGAATGGCGCTGCGCCTCAAACATGTGGGCCTCTACGGAAAACATGCGGCCGCTCACAAGGCGGGATTTCAGAAGGATGACATCCTGGTGGAGTTGGACGGAGCCAAAGGGCGCAGTACGGAGAGCGAGGTGATTGGACGATTGCTGACGACGCACAAGGTCGGGGACACCATCCCGGCCACGGTGCTTCGCGGCGGACAGCGACTCTCGCTGGCCTGGCCAATTCAATAGGGCGAAGGCGTCGCCGCGGTCGACGGTATATTGGACCACCAATGCTTAACGCCGGCCGCGGGCAAAATGTGCCTGCGGCCGGCGCGGTCAGTCACCAAGGACGCCCGGAACCACCCGCGGGTGGTTGATCGTCCCCCTTTGAATCGCTCCGGGTTCAGCGCGTCCAGGCAAACACTTTG
>JAYTHD010000214.1:0-2148 GCA_043732975.1 Verrucomicrobiota bacterium | reverse complement strand
GTGTGGCGGCGGATGTGGCGGTCACGGAACGTACCCGGCTGGAGGTCCTTCGAACGGATACCGTGCTTTTCAAAAAGCTGATCGAAGCCCGGCGCAATCGGCGCGAGGAATGGTTTCATTTCCGCGCGGGTCGGGTGGAGCTTTCCAATGTGCCCCTCCCGGTACGCCCGGTTCCCGCCGCGGGGAACTGAACAACCAACTGCTATTGGAGTGCCCGGACGTAGATTCCCTTAAGGTATTCCGCCTCGGGAAACGTTGCCGGGTGATCGGGGGCGTGGCCGGTGGTGGCCAGTTCCTCGGTGCGGCGGCCACTCGCATGCATGGCGTTCCGCACCACGCCGTAAAATTCCGCGGTGGAGACGTGGGCGGAACAACTCGCCGCGAGGAGCACGCCGCCCGGCCGCACGCGGGCGAGACTGGCCTCGGCGAGTCGGCCGTAGGCCTGGATGGCACCGGCACGTTCCGATTCACGTTTGGCCAGGGAAGGCGGATCGCAAATCACACAATCAAATCCGCGCCGCGGTCCCGAAGCGAGCCACTCGAAAGCATCCGCCTGGATTTGCTCGTACCGCACCGCCGCCACGCGGGGCACGGATTGATTAAACGAGAAATTGCGGCGCGCCGATTCCAGCGCCACCGCGGAAATATCGAGATCCGCGACACTTTTCGCCCCGCCGCGCGCGGCGTGGAGGGAGAAACCGCCGCTGAAACTGAAGGCATTCAACACCTCCGCGCCCGCAGTGAGCGTCGCGATCCGGCGCCGGTTCTCGCGTTGATCCAGGAAAAAGCCGGTCTTCTGACCGCGCACCACTTCCGCCTCGAATTCCAAGCCATCCTCGTGAAAATGCACCGCCGGTTCCGGTGGCGTCGCTCCCGCGATGCCCGCCGCCGGCAACAATTCCTGGCCGTCCGTGAGCCCCGATTGCGCCGCGGCGGCCTGGAGATTGCGGCTGATCCGGAGGACCAGGCGTCGTGGGCGCAGCTCCGAAACCAGAAGCTCCAGGAGATTCAATCCCAACGGAAAGCCCGACTCAGCCGCCACCGCTGCTGCTGCCGGAGTCAGGGACGCGGCCAGCGGTGCGAGCCAGTGGCGGGCATAGAGCTTCACCACGTAGGTGTCCGCGTATCGGTCGAGCACCAGACCGGGCCAGCCGTCCGATTCCCCATTGATGCAGCGATAGCCGTCGGTGGCCGCGTCAAACAATCCCTGTCGCCGGGCCAACGCGGCGGTCAACCGGGTCCGCCAAAACGCGGCGTCAATCGTAACGGGCTTTCCGGCGTGGAGGATCCGGAGCCGTATGGGGGAATCCGGATCGAAAAAGCCCAGCGCCAGAAAACGGTCATGGCGATCATAGATCACCGCAATTTCGCCGGGAGTTCCCGATCGATTCAATTCGCGCACGCTGTCGCCATAGACCCACGGATGTCCCCCACGGACGATTTGCTCCGCGGTCTTGCCCAGGCGGATGCGCAACCGGGGCGCGGAAGAGTCACCAGCCATGCAATGAGATTCGAGCCGACATGGCTGGGAATCTAGCCGGTGAAAGGTCCGGTCGGACAGGGAAAGTCGGAACGTGCGGGCGTTTGGGGATCGGGCCAACGGCCCTCGATCCCTCAGTCCAACCCAACCGGCTGGGTCTTCGTCAATCCATGGAGCGCCGCTCGGCGCAGTAGCGGCGCCAGCAGCCGAAGGACGTGATTTCGCGCTGGCCTTCGCACAGGATGGGTTCGCCCAACACACCCAGGACCACACTGCCGTCGATCAACTTCACTTTGCCAATGCTCAGGCCCGGCGGTTCCTGCAGGAGGATGTACGCGAGACCCGCAGGAGGCACCGACCACACCTCCACCGCCACGGACTGTCCGCCACGGGCCACACGCACCATCGCCGGATGTCGATCTTTGATCGACCAAATTCGATAGGCGGCTTCGGTGGTGGTCTCGCTCACAAAGGTGGCATCAACCGCGAGCAGATTGGGATTCAGCTCGAGGCCCCGCATCAGCGTTCCGTTGACGGCGAGCAGGACGTGCGATGAGGCGGGTATCATGTGGGTTTAATCTGCCGATTCATACCGTTTCGCCCGGATTGAGGAAACGGATCGGCTTCTCATAAATCGCCAGGGCGAGGCATCCATTTTCGCTGAGGAT
>JAYTHD010000213.1:0-19383 GCA_043732975.1 Verrucomicrobiota bacterium | reverse complement strand
AAACCGTCGACCTCCGCCTGTTGGGCCAGGACATCTCCGCCATAAGCCGTCGCCAGGATCATCTTGGGCTTGGGAAGAATGGTTCCCCGAGTGCGAATTTGCCGGCAGGTCTCGAGCCCGTCGAGTCCCGGCATCCGCCAATCGATCAAGACCAGGGCAATGGGATTGCTGGCATCCTGCTTTTGGAGCAGATCCAGCGCCTCGTCGCCGGAGTTGGCAGTTTCGACCACGAATAAGAGCGACTCGAGCATGCCCTTGAAGATCTCCCGCGCCGTGGCGCTGTCGTCCACCACCAGGACGCGGCGTCCGCGAAAGCTGGCCGTCGATTTGGCCCGCTGGGGAGTCTGGCTGGTCTGGGTATGGAAGCGGGCGGTGAAGCGAAAGCAGCTGCCTTTGCCGGGCTCGGATTGGAGCGAGATGTGGCCCCCCATCAATTCCACCAGGCGTTTGGAAATCGACAGGCCCAGGCCGGTGCCACCGAATCTCCGGGTGGTGGAGGAATCAGCCTGAGTGAACGGGAGGAACAGTCGCGCCGACTGCTCCGGACTCATCCCGATGCCGGTATCCTGGACCGCGAAGGTCAATTCGGTTCGATCCGGGCCTTCGGGGTGGGCATCGACGGAGACGATAATCTCGCCCTGTGGGGTGAATTTGACGGCGTTACTGCACAGGTTGATCAGCACCTGTTCCAGGCGCAGGGAATCGCCCAGCAGATTCAGGGGCACCTCCGGCGCCATGCGAAACAGGATCTCGAGGCCTTTTTCCTGCGCTTTCGGGGCAATCAGGCTGGAAAGTCCATTCAGCACCTCCTCGAGATTGAAAGGCGCGTGTTCCATTTCGAGACGTCCGGCTTCAATCTTGGAAAAATCGAGAATGTCGTTGATGATGCCGAGCAGTGAATTGGAGGCGCGCTCTATCTTCTTGAGATAATCCCGCTGACGTGGAGTCAACTCCGTCTTTTGTGCCAGGTGCGCCAGCCCGATGATCGCGTTCATCGGGGTGCGGATTTCGTGGCTCATGTTGGCCAGGAAATCCCCCTTGGCCTGGGCGCCCGCCAGTGCCTTTTGTTCGGAAACCTCCAGCTTCTGGTTCACCTCGCGCAGTCGTTGCTCATGCGTGCCCAATTGCTCGAGCATCGAATTAAACTGATCGATGAGGAACCCGATTTCATCGCCGGAGCCACGGGGTGCGCGAATGGAATAATCCCGTTCGGCCGACACCCGGCGGGCGGCATCAGACAACTGGCGGACGGGCTCGGAGATGCGTCTCTGCAGGCGGGAAGCCAGCAGGTAGACCAGCGTGGCGGTCCCCAGCAGCAGGGCGCCAGCAACCGCGGCGCTGACCAGCAAGCGGTGGTACAGATCGCGCAAACTTCGGTGCACGAGGAGTTTCCCCAGGTACACGTTGTCCTCCTGGATGTCGGCCAGCACCTCCAAGCCGCCATTGGCAAAGCGGGTCCCGGGAGTTCCCAACCGTTCGCTCAGGGCGACCGCCCGGACCGAGGCGTTGGTGTAGCCGGCCAGGACAACCCCGTTGGTTTTGAAGATGACCGCGACGAGTATTTGCCGGTCCGCCTTGAGTCCCTCGAGGATTGCGGCGGCATCGCTCACTCTTTCCATACTGGTGGCGGCGGTTGCCGACTCGGCGGCAAAATGGGTGAGAATCTCCAACTGCCCCTTCAAGGCCCTCGTCTGCGCGAAGAAATCATAGGCTCCAGTTGACAGGGTCAGCAGGATCATACCGAAGGAGCTGGCAATCATGGCCAGCCCAATCAGTTTTCCCCGGAGCGAGGCGTTGCCTGTATTCCGCATAAAAAAGACCGGACTATTCCTTGAGCTTCGAGGGCTTCCGCTTGGCCAAGGCGAGGAACTTGGAATTGAGAGTCAGTCCGGCCTTTTCCTGGGCCATTCTTGCGTCGGGATTAATCTCGAAGTTATAATAGTTCACCCCGCGCACGAGCCGGATGATGCCGCCTTCGTTGTAGAAGGCGGGTGTTTCACCCACGGTGAGTACGTCGGACTGACTGGTTTGAGCGAGCACCTGGCGCAGGCGGGGTTCCTCCGAGGCGCTGATGAAAAGGCAATGGAAATCAGTCAAATGGGTGAGGTCGTCCACTTCGCGTACCTCAATGCGGCGGCCCCCGGATTTTTCCAGCGGCCTGCCCTGAAGCAGTGTTTCATGCAGGCCGCGAAACGCCTTGGATCCCACCACCCCGACCAGCAGGGGTGCGTTACTGGGCTCATTGGTACGTTTGGACCAAGTGCTGTAGGAAATGGCATCGAATAGGAACTTTCCCTGCATCTCGTATTCACGTTCCTCCGGGGTGAGTCCCTGCGACCCGGCCATCGGCCCGACGGTGATCGCGACGCAAAGCACGGTCGTCCGCCAGCCCCGCTCGCACAGTCCGCGTCGAACTCCGGTGGACCGGATCACAGGTTTCAGAAAGTCAGCGAAAAACATAATTCAGATTCACGTTGATCATCCAGTCCGATTTCAGGTTCGGGCCCGCGAGGTTCTGGTACACCGAAGTTCCGCCCTCCGTGCTGAAACGCAGTCCTTTCAGTGGGCCGCGATTCACGTAAAGATGCAGCCCGGTGAGGAAGTCCATTCGCTCGCCGCTCTGCTTCTTCGGGTCGAAGGCCGGATTTACCGTCGAAACCAGCACCGGGTCGGCCCCATGGATGTTGCCCCATCGCTTCCATTCGAGACGGAGCGACGAACCCAGCCATTCCGTGATCTTGTAATGGCCCCAGGCGTCGAGTTGAAAGCGGTCGCCCAGACGGTAGTTCCGGTCGTTCTCCCCGAGGCGGGCCGTCCCCAGCGCCTCGGCGCCCCAGGACCAGAGGTGGGTGCTCCCAAGGTACATCACTCCGGGCAGGAGATCGAAGGTGCCCGAACCCAACTGCATCGGATACTCGAGGTGCTTCGCAGATCCGTCGTGGAAGTAGGTCTTGTCAATCGCTCCGGTCGGCAGGCTGAGTCCGCCCTTCAGCAGTAATCGATGACCGTTTCCTCGGGGATTGCCCAGCAGAGTGTACATCGCCGTCACTTCCGTGTCGCCGATGCCTTCGGATTTCGTGGTGAACGTCTTTCCATCACTCTTTTGAAGGTGCCCCATGCTCATCTGGGTGAAACGGCTCATGCCCATGAGGGTCCATCGATCTCTGGGCGCATACATGACCTCCAGCATCTGCATCTGCATGTCCATCCACGTGTGATGCAATGCGTAGCCTTGGGCAAAGACGTCGGCGGCGCTCGCCTCATGGGTCCCGTCCAGGTTTCCGCCGAAGTGTTCGAAGGAATAGGCATAGCCAAGCATGAATTCGCCTCGCAGGTGCGTGTGGCTCCCGAGAACATTGATCGGGGTAATTTCCGTCTCGAGCAATTCCTCCAGCGACAACTGACTGAGGCGGAGTCGCTCTGGGGATACCGGCGCCGGCGATTCGCCGGCGTGGCCGTGGGGCAGGTGAGTGCCACAGAGGGTGGCCAGAATGCAGGCCACCCTTGAGCTGAGATTTCGCCAGGGCAGCGGCGGGCGCCAGCGGGGGGAGGTCTCCGCGCGGTGGGGCGGAACTTTCATGGTAGGCATGAGTCAGGAAATCGGAAGGGAAGGTCGGGCGCGGAGCCGGGCGGCGGCGGATTCAAGCTTTTCGATGACGCTCGCCCGCTCGCGCTCGTGGATCGCGGCCGGATCAAGGTTGAATGAAAAACCAGGGCCGGAAAAAGCAACGGGCGCATCATTTTCGGAGCCGGTGCGCAGGCCCAGAATCTGGTACGCTTGGACCGGATGTTCGAATCCCTTCACCCGGATCGGCTCGATGGCCGTCCCGGCAACGCAATCCTGCACCAGCGACCACGTGTCGGCCGAAGCCAGAATCTGCCCCGGTGCGGCCGCCGTTTCGAGACGACTCGCCAGGTTCACCTGGTTGCCGATGATGGTATACGACATGCGCTGTTCACTGCCGAAATTGCCGACCGTGCAAAAGCCGGTGGTGATTCCGATCCGCACTTCAAACGGCGTGGTGATCCCCTGGGCCAGCCATTTTGCCTTCAGCTCGTGGATGGCCTCCTGCATCTCGATGGCCATGCGCACGCAGGCCAGGGCGTCCTCCTGAATTCCGCGGGACTCCGGATCGCCAAAAAAGGCCAGAATGGCGTCGCCGATGAACTTGTCGAGCGTGCCCCCGTGTTTCAGCACCAATTCCGACATCCGATTCAGATAGCCGTTGAGCACGATGTGCAGGTCCTCGGGTTCGAGGATGTCCGTCTGGGCGGAGAATCCAACGATGTCCGAAAAGAAAACGGTCAGCTTCTTGCGCGTGGTCTGAATCCGCGCCTCGGACTTCCCCAGAAACAGCGATTGATAAATCTGCGGGGAGAGGTATCGCCCCAGTTGATCCGACAAGTGGCCGAGCCGGTCGAGGGAATGTTTCAGAGTCATGTGGGTCCGCACCCGGGCGAGCACCAATTCGGGGCAGATGGGCTTGGACAGATAGTCCACGGCGCCCATCTCGAAGCCCCGGCTCTCATCTTCGATTTCCGTCCGCGCCGTCACGAAAATCACGGGGATGTCACGGGTGGCGGCATCCGACTTCAGACGTCGACAAACCTCGTAGCCGTCCAGGTCCGGCATCATCACGTCCAGCAGAATGAGAGCCGGCGGTGCGTCCGACTGGGCGATCCTCAGGGCCCGTTCACCGCTGAGCGCCACTTTGACCGTGTAGTGTGGATTCAACACGCCGGCGAGGACGTCCACGTTTTCCGGAGTGTCGTCGACGATCAGGATTCGGGCGGGAGCAGGCTTGTCGGTCATGAAATCGTCTCAGGAACAAAAAACAACCAGGCCGATTGCGATCAACGCCAAGCCTGGAGGATGAATCCAGTCTCGGCCGGCAGGGGCAAAGCGCACCGTGGAGAGCGAGCGCCCCGTTACGCCCAACCCAGCGGCGCTCTTAATGATTTCAAATGAGTTTTTAATAGAACTTTGCTTTCGATGCCCCCCAATATCATAAGAATTTGACAGCGGAGAAGTGAGACCTTGTCAGGGTCAACTGGACCGTCCGGACTGTCAAATGGGCTTTCTGAGGAGTGAAGTTTCCGGCGAATTGTAATTCGCGGACTTCCGTCGGCAGCCGGTCTTTTGGGCGGGTGCCCGAGTGCCGACCCAGGGGGAAGACTTCCGCAATCGGTGCGGGTGGCCCCGGAGGGAAATCCGCACCGCTGCGATCAGACCAGTTCGTCCTGCACGCAGGCGATCAAGGCGGCGGGGACGGCCGGGCCGGGGACCTCGATCGTCTTGTTTCCACCAGCGGTGGTGCGGGTGATCCGATAGCGGAAGCCGTCGCGGACCTGGCCGTCGTCGGCAATCGGGTGACGGAAGAGTTGATCCACGGTCGCCTGGTCGGCGGCCGACAGGGCGGCCCATTCCTTCTGGCCGCGGCTCCGGACGTGGGCGCCCGGCCCGCCGAATCCGGCCAGGCCGCCGGTACGTTCAATCAAGAGAAGCGCCATGAAAATGTTGAGCTTCAGTCCGCGATCACGGAATGCCGACCGCCGTCCACGCCGCGTTCACAGCGGCCTTTACCGCCGGTTGGCCGGGGAAAAGGGTGCCGGCGAAATTCCGGGTGCGGGTGGCAAAAGCCTTCATTTTCATGTTCGGCTGGGCCGGGGACGCCGTCAGTGCGGCGTACCAGATCTTGCCCGCCTTTTCCCAGCTGTAGCCCCCGATTGCCTTGGCCGCCTTATAAAATGCAAAATTGGGAATGCCGCTGCTGGAATGCGGATCCATGCCGGCCTTGTATTGGGAGAATTTGGTCGGCTGCGGCGCCAGGCAATGGGTGGCGGCGGGGTTGGACAGGTCGCGGAGACAGGTGAACCCCCGGGCAATGGCGCCCGGACCCATGATCTCCTTGCCGATCAGCCAGTCGGCCTGATTGACATCCAGATTGCCGCGCCATTGCCGGAACATGGAACCGAAAACGTCGGAGATACTTTCGTTGAGCCCGCCCGCCTCGTTGGCATAAGCCAGCGCGGCTGTGAATTGGGTGACACCATGGGTCAGTTCGTGTCCGATCACATCGCTGGCCCGGGTGAAATCGATGAAGATATTGCCATCGCCATCGCCATAGGTCATCTGGGTTCCATTCCAGAACGCGTTGTTATATTTCACGCTATAATGAATGGAGGACTGCAACGTCTTGCCCGCGTTGTCGACTGAATTCCGACCGAACAATTTTTGATAGAAATCTACCACGGCCCTGGTTTCCACAGCCGCGCGTTTGGCGGTGAGATCGGAGGACGTCGCGGGATTGGCGATGGGGGTTCCCGGGAGCGTGGTGCCGTGATTGCAATTGGAGACCGTGACGGCCGGAGGCGCGACCGCGGTGATCCCGCTGGGGAGCAGGGACCGGGCGGACCGGGACAGCTCCGCCTGCGCGGTCCTTACCTTCCGCCATTCCTTTTCAAAACGGGCGGCATCCGCAAACGACTTTCGCTCGCTGTCCGAGAGCTTTTTGTCCTTCGCGAAGCGCTCCAGCACCTCCGGGGGAATGATGAAGCACCGGCAGTCCTGGCCCTGGTCTCGTTGGGGACCGGCCGTTGGGCCGATCTGGCGGGAGGGGCTGGGTCCGCAGGTGATGGCTTTTTTGTTTGATCTATTCATGGCGATGTTTCCAAATGTTTTGGTCGACTTGAAATGGCGCTCCTTTTAAAAGAGTCCGAAGGACTTCGGAAGCCGCACCGTTGCCTCGCTATTATCCTCCGAATGAATCCAATGGGAACCGATATGAAGTTCCAAATTAGAGGTTTGAAAGTCAATTTAATTGCGGGCGCGACTGTTAAAAAGTGGCTGGCAGGCCAGATTGGGTCATTTCCTGCTGGACCCTGCCGGGTTGTCCGTGTTCCACTGCCTGCAAATGGCGGACGATGACTCGGCGCGGCAGACCCCTCAAATTCCCAAGAAATCCCCCCTGTCAGGCTGGGAGACCTCCCGGCTGGAGGCATCGGCGTCGAATGCGGTCACCACGACCTCGCTCCTGGAGGGATTGCGCAACGGGACGGAGCTGGCCTGGCAGCGGCTGATGCGCCGCCAGCGACGGGCCATCCTGGCCGAGGCGGAGCGGCGGGGTTGCACACCGGCCCAGGCGGAAGACGTCGCGCAAATCGTGGTGATCGAATTGATGCAGCGGATCAAGGATTTCCGTCGCCGGGGAAATACCGGGGAATTCCGCAAATACATTCGGAAGCTCACCGCCTGGCGGGCGCGGGATCTGATCCGGACGGAGTCCCGGGACGAACCCGTCGAGGGAGTCGCCGAACTGGCCGACGTGGAATCGGCGCAAGACACCTCGACGACGGCGGCTTTTTCAGAAGTGGTGGAGATCTGTTTGAACCGACTGCACGAGACGGGGAGGATCAGTTCCCGGGATCAACAGATTTTCCGCTTGCTCGTGTTGGACGGCCTGCGTCCGGTCCAGGTGGGCAAATTGCTCCGGGTGAATGTGCCGCTGCTCTACCTCGCGAAATTCCGGACGCTGGCCAAACTCCGCGCCGAACTTCAGCTGTACGCGGATGAGTGGAAATGAACGCGGGGCCACCGCGACTGGCGGCCACGATTCTCCGACCTCGCGGTTTGTCCCGGCCGGACTTTACGCTTACTCGTCCCGGGCATTCCAGTCATGGCTGTCTTGGATTTTCTGCTGAATCTGGCCGCGCTGCTCCTCTGGCTCTCGTGGCGGGGCATCGGCACGGAACAGGCCAGCGGTCCGGCGGGCACGCTGCTGGCCAATCTCCGGCCGGCCCACCGGAATCAAGCGGGTCGACGCGGCTACCTGCTGAGTTTGATTGGACTGCTCCTGGGTCGGGCGGTTTTGTACCGGCATTTCGGGCCGTCCTTCGACTGGCACCCTTCCTGGTCGCCGGGGCCGGTGGCGCTGGTCTTTCGCAGCGATCACTTCCTGCGGATGCTGGCGGCGTCACTGCTGGGGTTTGGCTGGGTCCTGTTCGGATTATTTGCGTCGGCGTGCCTGGTGGCCGCGCTGCATCGTCCGCCGCTGGACAAGGATGCCCTGACCCGGGAGATCCGTCGCCGGCTGGGCTGGCCGGTTCATCTGCCGGCGTTCCTGTTGCTGCTATTGCCGGTGCTGGTGCTCGGGCTGCTTTGGCTGGGGCTGGGCTGGGTGGCGGCCCAGGTGGGTCTCGTGCCGGCGCTGCACGGCACCGCGCATTTGGTGCAGCAGTCCTTGGTGGTGGGCGCAAGCGCCCTGTTGGTGTGGAAGTGGCTGCTGAGTTTCGTCCTGGGCTTGTACTTCGTGAATTCCTATGTGTTCTTTGGCGCGAGCCCGGTTTGGGATTTCATCCAGCAGACCGGGATGCGTCTCTGCCGTCCGTTGGCATTTTTTCGCTGGGGCCGCCTTAACGTGGCCCCGCTGACCCTGCTGCTGGTGGTCTGGGGTCTGGTGGGTGTGTTGGAGACGGGACTCCCCTGGCTGAGGCGTTGGGTCCCGGGGATGCCGGGCTGGCTCGAAAACGGGGCGCTGCCGCACGTCTATCGGAGCCTGCCGTGGTAACGCCATGAGCCAGCCGTTGCCGCCGTATTTACGCGTCACCCAGCAGGCGGTCGTCCTTTCGATCAAGGTCCAACCGCGGGCCGGACGTACGGAGGTCGTCGGTCTGCTCGGCGCGGAACTGAAGGTCAAGGTGGCGGCGCCACCGGTGGATTCCGCGGCCAACGAAGCGCTGCTGGATTATCTATCTCAAAGCCTGAATTGCCCGCGACGGGCGTTGATTTTGGTGCGCGGGCAGACGAGCACCCACAAACAGGTGGCCGTTCACGGGCTGACTGCGGAGCAGATTGCGGAACGATTGCTGGGTTGATCCAGAACAAAAAAACGGCACCGCTTCAGGTGCCGTTTTCCGCCGGGGCGGGTGCAGGAACCCCTGCCCCGTGGGACCCGAGCCAGTTACTTCTGCGGTGCGGGTGCCTTGGCCGCGAGGCGGTTCAGCGCGAGTTGGATCCGGGAGCGCTTGCGACGGGCGGTTTGCACCTTGACCACGCCCGCCTTGGCGGCCTTGTCGTACGCCGACGCGGCGGTCAGCGCCGCCTTCTTGGCGTCGTCGGTTTTTCCCTCGGCGACGGCAGTCGTGAAACTCCGTTCCAATGTCCGGACGCGCGACTTCGTGGTCCGGTTGTGGACGGCTTTGCGGGCGCTACTGCGGACGCGTTTGGCGGCAGACTTCGTATTCGGCATAGCTAGCAATAATGTTAGAAACTGAAGCCACAAACTATCGGGCACCGGGGTCCCGTGTCAACGACACCGTGAAGTCTCCTCTCGAAGCTGAAAGCAGGGGCGTTCTCCGTCGTGGCGGCGGGGATTCAAAACAGCCGGAGTTGGGGCTCGTGGGTGCCGGCATCGCGAAAAACCCGGGGGGCGTTTCCCACTTCGCGCCGCGTCTCGAAGGCCAGGGCGGCAGGAGTCTCGGACTTGGTCAGCGGTGCCAGGGGATTCATCAGCTCCCAAACCCCGCGCATCGTGGGCTTGTGGCGCAGGTACTGAAAGGCACTGGCGGTTTCCTCCGGGGTGTACGGGAGGTCCGTCCGCTTCAAGCTGTCCTGGATCGCCTCGCGATTCATCCGGCTATCGAGCAGTGGGCTGGGGGCCGGTTGGGACATCTCGACCAGAGCGGCGGGTGTCGATTTCTCGAGCAACGGGGAAGCGTGAAGCACAATGGCGGCACTTGGCGTCTCCGCCAGGTCCACCGCCCGGATCGATTTCCGCGGGGCGGCCACGGACGCGGCCGGCGGATTCGTCCGCGCCAACCCGGTGACTGACAAGCCGAGGCTGCTGGTCGTCGGATTCACCACGGGGGCGATCAGTTCCGCGGCGGCGAGCGTCGGGGCCAGCGCAATCGCCAGCAGTAACCGCCGACATCCGGTCGGAGGACACCGCATGGTGTCGCGGGTCGCGGAGACGCTCGTCAGCGCGGCGGATCTCGCAGTGTTCACCTGGGCATTCATGGGAGCTATGGGCAGAGAACCACGTTGTCGTCCGGGGACGAAGCAAAAAATAAGCGAAGTTTCAGGATCCCGGTGGCGTTGCCTGGCAAAGACCTTTGCTCAGGCGGTGAGTCGCCGGCGCGCTTCCCGAACGCGGTGAATGGCTTCCTCGACCGTGGCGCCGGTGGCGTTCAAATGCCCCATTTTCCGGGCCGCTCGCGGTTCCGCCTTCCCGTAGAGGTGCAGTTTTACGAGCGGATCCTGCAAGGCCGCCCCCCAGTCCGGCGTGCCCCGGGCGGTCAGCCATTCATCGCCCAACAGATTGGCCATGGCGGCGGGTGACCGCAGATCCACCGAACCCAGGGGCAGCCCGCAGACGGCCCGAAGTTGCTGCTCGAACTGGCTGGTGGTGCAGGCGTCGAGGGTGATGTGTCCCGAATTGTGGGTGCGCGGCGCCAGTTCGTTGACCAGCAGACGCCCTGCCCGCGTGACGAACAGCTCCACCGTCAGGAGTCCGACCACGTTCAAGGATTCGAGGATGCGCCGCGCCAGCGCTCCGGCTTCGGAGGCGAGGGACGACGGGATCGCTGCGGGGACGAAGGTGACGTCGAGGATGTGATGACGGTGAGCGTTTTCGAAGGCGGGAAAGGCGCGAAATTCCCCGTCGGACGAGCGGGCGGCGACGACACTGATTTCCCGGGAGAATTCGACCCACGCCTCAAAAATTCCCTCCGCGCCGCCGAGGCCGTTGAAGGCGCCGCGCAAGTCCGCGAGGTCCCGCAGCTTCTGTTGTCCTTTGCCATCGTACCCGAAACTGGCGGTCTTCAGCACGGCGGGCAGACCCAATTCGTGGGCGGCATTCTCGAGGTCCGTCCAGGTGTGAATGGCGCGGAAGGGGGTGACGGGAATTCCGTGAGCCGCGAGGAACCGTTTTTCCCGCAGGCGTTGCTGGGTGATGTGCAGCACCCGGCCATCGGGTCGTACCGGAACAATTTCGGCGCAGGCCGCGCTGGTGGCGCTGGGCACGTTTTCGAATTCAAAGGTCACCAACTTCACCGTGCGCGCGAATTCCCGGACGCGATCGAGATCCAGATAATCACCCACAAATTCGCAATCAGCCACCTGGCCGGTCGGGGAATCGTTATCCGGCGAATAGACGTGGATGCGATAGCCGAGCTGGCGCGCCGCGAGGGCGAGCATGCGACCCAGTTGGCCACTTCCGAGGATCCCCAGAGTGGCGCCGGGCAAAATGGGTGAAAACCGTTCCGACATAGCGTCCGCGCAGCTTGGCCGGAGGGCGGTGCCTGAACAACAGCGGAACGCCGGTTGTATCGGGAAAATTAGGGAAATCGGCAGCAGGAATGTCCAGGACCGGCCCGGGGCTTATTCAACACGGTCCCGCTCAGCGGGCGCGTCGGCCGTCGCAGGGCTGCTGCCCACACGATTGTTCAGCACCAGGGAGGCACGGCCCGCGGGCCGGTCCGGATTTCCCGCCGATGCCCCGTCCAGTGCCTCATCGGCATCGGCATCGGGTATCGGTTGAAAAAGTTCCACAAAAAGCTCCTCCAGGGTCAGGGGGAATTCGTTGACCCGCACTCCGGGCAGCTCGCGCAACCCGTCCAGTTGGGCCGCGTCTTCCAATCGGACCACGCCCGTGAGCACCGGACCCAGCGACTGGCTGCGCAACGCGCCGGGAATGGCCGCTCCGGCGGGGACCGTCGCCTCGGGAAACACCACCTGCACCCGCCGCATCGTCCGCTTCCAATCCTCCACGCTGCCCTGCGTCACGATCCGGCCATGCTCCATGATGCCGACATGACTGGCCAGCCGCTCCAGATCGCCGAGGAGATGGGTGGACAGCAGGATGGTGCAGCCGTCGACGGTCAGGAGCGCGTCCACGAGGCAGCTCAGGACGTCCCGCCGCGCGATGGGATCCAGGCCCGCTGCGGGCTCGTCCAGGATCAGCAGTTCCGGCCGAATCGCCAGCGCCGTCAATACGGACGCCAGCCGTCGCGTGCCCCCGGAAAGCCGGCCCAGCGGGCGATCCGTGGGAATCTCCCAACGTCGGGCGAGCGTGCGCGCATAACCCTGATCCCAGCGATCATAAAAATGGGAGGAATAGCGCCATAAATCCCGCAGACTCATCCAGTCCGGGGCCGCCGCGGCCTGGGCGACGTACCCGACGCGTTGACGGGTGACGCTATCGGCCTTCCAGAAATCGTGTCCGAGCAGTCGTGCCTCCCCGGAATCCGCCCGCAGCAAACCCAGCAGCAGCCGGAGCGAAGTGGTCTTGCCCGCGCCATTGCGCCCGATCAACCCGTAAACCGCCCCGGGTTCCACGCGCAAACTGAAACTGTTCACCGCCACCACACCCCGGCCAAACGCTGACCGGAATGTTTTGCTCAAATGTTGGGCGACGATGGGGAGCATGGCGTGAGTCGGTTTCCAGGGCCCGCTGCCGGCTAGGTCGCACCGCCGGCGACGACACTGAATTTCTGGGGAATGGAGGTCATTTCCTCGTGATCCTTGGCGAGGCGATTCATCTCGTCGCGCACGACGGCCAGAACGCGTGGCGTCGGCACCTTGAGTTGGGCGGCTTCCAAGGCCAGATGGCGCGCGGAGCGGCGGAGGGCCTGTTCCTGGGCCGCCGGAGGCAATTGGGCCGGAGCGTCGGCAACGAAGGCACCCTTGCCGTGGCGCATTTCAATCACGCCGTCGCGTTCCAGCTCGGTATAGGCCTTGACCACCGTCGTCGGGTTCACCGCCAGGGCGCTCGCGAGTTCACGGATCGACGGCAACTGATCGCCGCTGCGCAGCGTGCCGCCGGCGACGTAGTACTTGATCTGATCCATCATCTGCCGGTACACCGGGACGCCGGAACGATCATCAATCTGAAGATGCAATTGGGCGGTCATGATAAGTGGAGCCTCTCTACTGATGGGTGTTTGATAACACTAGTACAGATAGTGTCAATCATGAAATTTGTGGCGGTGCGTCTGCGGGCGCCCCGGAATCGGGTCGGAACGCGACTTTTCGACCCGGGCTGGTTCAGGGTTTCTCAAGGTTGACTGGGCAACCGCACCACCTGCAAGGAGTCGAGATCAAATTGAGCGTGTCCCGTCAGGCCGCGAAATTCGCAAAAAAAGGCCACTTCGGCGATCGGTTCTTCCACCGCGAATTCCCGTTGGAACAGCGCCCACTCGGTGTCGCCCGTCCGATATTCTTCCGGACGTGCCTTGCCTATGCGAATACCGGCACCCGCCCGGGAATCGCCCGGATCGGCTGTGAGTGCCTGGGTCTTGATTTTGACTTCCATCCGGTAGCTCCCCTGCTCCAACCACCGGCGGACCCGCCACGTGCCGATGCTGCTCCCGTTGGTGGTGCTGATTTCCAGGACGCGGGTCGTTCCGGGTGTCGTCGCCCGGGTCATCAGCGGCGCGCCAAAATCGGACGAAGGCTGCCATCCGGTAATGGCCAGTCGGTTGTTGGCGTCGAACTTTTCCGGTTCGATCGGGTGCGACAACTGCTTCGCCAGGCTTTTCTCGCGGCGCGCGACGGCCTCGCATAGACCGGTCACCGCGCGGTCAAATTCGGGCACGCCGGCCGGGTCGGCTTCCGTCAAAATGGGGCGAACCCGGCCGGAAACTTCCCGGATCCGGGCGACGATCCGCGGTGGATTCAGGACGGATTCCCGCAGTCCGGCGAGCCGGGCGAAATAACGTTGGCGGAATTCGGGCACGCCCAGCACCGCCTTGGCGACCAGACCATTCATCGTGGGCAGGATGGAGCCTTCCGGTTTCCAAAACATCTGATCGAGTCCGTGGGGCATGAAGACCATCTTGTCGTGTGTCACATCGTGATACAGCCGCCAGTTGTTCCGGTTCATCGCGTAGCCGTCCCAGTTCCACAGGAGGACGTCCATCGCCACGAGGGTGAGAAACCGGTCCACATCCAGCACCTTTTCCAATTGCACCTTGCGCCGGGCGGGATCCGGCTCCTTCGCGGCCTCGGCCAGGGCTTCCCGGTCCGACTGATTGTCCGGATCCTTCCCGGCGTTCAGGGAAAGCTTCTCCGCGATGTCGCGGACGAATCCGCCGTCATACAGGTGCCCCTGGGAATCGGCGAAGTGATTCTTCAGAAAACGACGATCCCAGCCTTCCAACAACACATAGGGGCCGAGGTCGTGACCGTTCAGCGAGACCCGCACCGGTGTGGCCCGCGGCACCGGCACGCCGGCCTGGAGGAAAAGTTCACGGCACACCTGCTCACTGGCATAGGTGGGATCCTGGACGGAATTGTTGAGACTGAGTTTTTCGAGTCCGTAAAAAGTCTGGCCGGGCGACAGCTTTTCAAAATTCAGCGTGAAGGCAGGCTTGTCGTCGATCGCCCGGAAGCTGCCCGCGGCTCCCTTCAATTGCAGCGTGACATTGGTATAGACCTGATCGCCTTCGCGGATCGTGACCTGCACCTTTTCCCGATTGGTGGAACGGTTAAAGAATCCGGGCACGGCGCGGAGCGCCTCCATTGCGGGCGGCGGAATCTCAATCGCCAGACGCAATACGTTGGTGGCGGCGAAAAGGTCCGCCGCCAGGTCGGTTCGCTTGGACTTGGCCGCGTAGGCCGATGACGAAAGCAGTCCGGCCAGCAACAGCCGGGGCCCTGCCCAGAGAACGGGCCGCAGGAACATCGGGTACAGGAATCGCGGGAATTTCAATTTCATATCCGGGGTGCGTGGGGGTGGTGGACTGGGCTCACCGCGCGGGCGTCGCCTTGGCCGGGCTTCGTCGCAGTTTGAGATTCATCGCCTGTCCGTTCTGTTCCCATTTCCCGGTGATTTCCTGTCCCTCAGGATTCAGGGTGCCGACATAGCTGCCGTGGATCACCCGGGACTCGGCGTGGATCGTGGCGTTGGTGATCCACACCGAGCCAAACCGGAATTCCATGGCGCCCTGATCCAGGCTCGACAGCGTGCCGACGAAACGGTGGTCGGGCAGTTCGCCGATCTTCAGGGCCAAGCGAATCTTGTTGGCGCCGGGGATTTCGAGGAACCCCTGCCATTGGCCGCGAAAATCCCGGGTCGGATCCGGCCCGGGCAGCAGCGACGCCTTGGCCGGCAACGCCGTGTCCGCGCTCTCAAGCCGGGTGAAACGGATCGGTCCGGCGGTCTTGCCGTGTTTCCATTCGCCTTCCAGCGATTGATTGTCCGCGGCCAATCGGCCGGTGAAGGCGAGCTCCGGCGATTGCCATTCGAGCCTCGCCTCGGCGTTGGTCCAGGACGCTGATTTGGCCACCATGTCGGTGCGCCCCTGCTCGAAACTGTCCAGGGCCGCCGCGAAGGTGCCATCCGACAGGCGGCCGATCCGCAGGCTGATCGGCGTCCGGAGTCCCGGTTCCACTTCGGCGACGGCGGTCCAATAGCCGCGCATGTCCGGCGCATCGCCGACGGCCGACTGGAAGGAGCGGGGCAGGTCCGCCGGATCGGGCTTCAAGTCCCGGGTGTAGGTCACTGAAACCGGCCGCCCGCCGGGGCCCTCCTCCAATTCGCCGGCGATGGTGTTGCCGTCTTCACTCAACTTTCCGTTGAAGGCGGTGCCAAACATGTCGAGCTCGATGCGCACCGCCGGCGGGTTGAACAAGAGTGCGCTGACGGGCATTTCCCGGATGCCCTGCTCCGGGTTGTTGAGAGTGACGCGGAGCCGGCGCCCGGAGTCATCCGGCACCACCCGGAGTTGCATCTTGAATTTAAATTTCCCGAACTCCACGACGCCATTCCAGCGGCCCGCCAGATCCAGGCTCGTTTGGGCCGCACCGAGGCGCACCGGGCTGATCCAAAACCAGGTAACGGCAATCCAGAGTAGGAACGGTTTCATGACAGGCAAAAAGAGGAGCCCGGCAGCCACTTCAGCCGCGCGCTCCCCCCGAACTTTGAGCAGTTTGACCCGTTGGTCACCGGAATGTTTCAAAACTTCATTTCCGCCAGATCGATTTCTCTCCCGGAGCCCTGGATTTTAAGTGCCTTTGTCATCGTTCGCTCCGGATTCCTCAGAATGAGTTCGCCGCCGCTTGGCGTTGGGCCCGGACGCTCAACCAGAGTCGGCGGAGAATTCTTTAGGAAAAATCGACGGGTTTCTTCTTTCAATCCCTGGCGGTGCTTGCGCGTATCGGCTCTTTCGCCCTCGCCTCTACCCATCTTCTGCCGCTGCTCGGGGCAGTCGAGACCCCAGCGGAGTCGGGGAATGTATTCCCGGGGCGATTCACGCCCGGCTTGTGGGTGAATAAGCATCTTTGGATTGGTTGTCCCTAACCCGTCGTTCCTCCGTGATCTTCGTGCACTGCTGTTCAAGGCATCGCCCCTTCTTGGTCCCATTGGGGCTTTTGGCTTGGCGGCTGGTGGAGGAGTCGAATCTCCGGGGATTGAAGTAGGCAGTCGCACCGCAGGGGATTCGTCACCTCCGGCGTTGACTTGGAACCGGAGCGGAGGATTCTGCCGTCCGATGTCAACTCCTGGCACATGGCGAAGCAGATCGACTCCTCGGCAGCCCTTCCTCCGCGGCTTTTGGTGTTGGATTTGGGTGGGACTTTTCGTCTCCGCTATGCCGGTGCGAGGCGGGACGCTGCCCTATGCCGAGCCGCAGTTTACCGATCCCCAGCGGCGGCAAAAAATTCAGGCGGTTCTGCCCGAGTTGGATCAATCCTTCCGCGATTTCGCCGAGGCGGAGCATCTGCCGGGCCTGGTTTACGGCATTGTGGTGGATGGCGAGCTGGTGCATCACGCTGAATTGGGCCTCGCCAATCTGGAGCGCAAAACCCCGACCGGTCCGGGCACGGGATTTCGCATCGCCTCGATGACCAAGAGCTTCGTTTGCCTGGCCACCTTTAAGTTGCGGGACGACGGCCGGCTTCGGTTGGAGGACCCGGTGGAAAAATATCTCCCGGAATTTCGCCAGGTCCAACCGCCCACGTCCGATTGCCCCAAGGTCACCGTTCGGAACCTCATGACCATGACCACCGGCCTGCCGGAGGACAATCCTTGGGGCGACCGCCAAATGGCGATCACCCGTGAGAATCTACAAAGATTCGTGAGCGGCGGGCTGTCGTTTTCCAATCCGTCGGGCCAACAATATGAATACAGCAATCTCGGTTTTGTGTTGCTCGGACAGGTCATCAATCGCGCCTCGGGAATGTCCTTCCAAAAATATATCAATACCCGGATCCTGCAGCCGCTGGGCATGCAGCATACCCGCTGGGAATTCAGCGACGTGCCGGCCGAAAGCCTCGCGCTCGGATACCGGTGGGAACACAACACCTGGACGACGGAGCCCATCCTGCACGATGGCGAGGGCGCGGCCTGCGGAGGATTGATCACCACGCTGGAGGATTTTACGAAATATATGCGGTTCCATCTGGATGCCTGGCCGGCGCGCGATGGCGTCGACCACGGCCCCTTGCGGCGTGGCACCGTCCGCGAGATGCAGAAGCCCTATGTGCTTTCCGCCCTGGGCTCCAAAAACACGCTACTGGATGGTGTGACGCCGAATCCCAGTGTTTCCTTTTATGGCAACGGGCTGGGTTGGACGGTGGACAGCCGCCAGATCGTCACCCTGGCCCACACGGGTGGATTGCCGGGCTATGGTAGTCACTTCCGCTTCCTGCCGGATTATGGCCTCGGTGTCTTTGCCTTTGCGAACCGCACCTATACACCAGCGGCCCGCGCCTGCAGCAAGGCCGTCAACCTGTTGATCGAACACGCCAATCTGAAGCCGCGGAGCCTCATGCCCTCGACGATTCTGGAAAAGCGGGCGTCGCAGGTCGCGGAAATGATCGTTCGGTGGGAGGCGCTGCCGACCTCGGAAATCGTGGCGGAGAATTTTTTCCTGGATAAGGCCCGGGAGGACTGGGTGCAATTCTCCGGGGAGGTCCTCGGCAAAGCGGGCCGGATTCTTTCGGTCGGCTCCGTCGTTCCGGAAAACCAGCTCCGTGGAACGTTCCCCCTGCTCGGCGAGCGCGGCCGCGTCGACGTCCATTTCACACTCACTCCTGAGAAGGTGCCCAAGGTTCAGAAGCTTGGTCTGACGTTCGTGCCGAATCCTTGAGGCGAATCCACTCCGTTCAACCACGAATGAACACGAATGAGCACCAATGGCGCGGGTCTAAAGCTAGGCCTTTGAAGTGGCGTGTTCTGGTTAGCAAAGGGTGAATCCACCGATCGGTCTCAGTACAGGAAAGGCCCGCTACTCTTCGTGGAAATGAGTGTTCATTCGTGGTTTCCCCCGCTTTCAATTGCCGGGTGACGGGTTAGGCGCCGTCGGGCCGACCGGCGCCCGAAATGGATGTGGACTGCCAGGACGCCTCCCACCAGCCAGCCGACGCTGTCGTGGAGTGCCGCAACCCCGTCGCGCCAGCGTTCGTCGCCGAGATAGTAAAGGCCGTAGCCGGTCAGGATGAGCACCGCCAGAGAGGTGAGCAGGCCGCTCCCGCTGATGCGGTTCTGTCCGGCCTGCCAGGCGCGGCGAATGTGGTTGGGCCACAGGGTTCCCAGGAGGATGAGAAAGGCCATGGCCGCGCCGCCGTGGGTTTTCAAGAGCCACGGCTTGGATCCGCGGCCAAAGGTCTCGCCCGGCCAATGGCGTTGGACGGCAAAATCGGCCAGCCACCAAAGCGCGCCGGAGAGGAACAGGAGGGCGCTCACCAAATACAGCGCCCGTCGGTGCGTCGGTGATAGCTGGAAGGCGCGCTTCTTCATCGGGTGGTCGCCCGCGGTGCGGCGGCGAGGACGAATGCTTCCGCCTGAAAATGGGCGAGCACGGACTCCGCGAGGGCGCCGCCGAACAGGACCACCTTGGTCAGCGCATCGGCCAGCAGGCAGGTGGGTGCGCGCACGCTCACGCTCTGGTCCGCGACGTGCGCGCGGCCGGTGGCGGGATCCACCAGATGACTGATGACGCCATGGACACCGTCGGCGCTTCCGCACCGGGAAAAAGTCGGGGCGGAAGTCGCCAGTGCGTTGCCGCGCAGTTGAAGTTCGTGCGCCCGGACGCCAGGCGATCGCGGATCCCGCAATTGGACTGCATAATCGCGGGCACCAAACGCGCGCAGATCGCCGCCCGCATTAACGACGCCGGATTCCACACTGGCAGCCTGCAGTGCCTCCACGGCGCAATCCACAGCGAAGCCCTTGGCGATGCCCCCCAGGTCGAGCCGGAGCGGACGGGCAAAGCGGACGCGCTTTCCGGAGAGTAGCTCCAAGTGCCGCCAATCCCCGTGCGTCGTTTCGTCCAGTGCCTCAGGAGAGGCCGGTAAAAATCCCCAGCGTTGCAATGTTGGCGCCACTGTCGGATCAAAGGCTCCGCCACTCCGTTGCGCCAGTTCCCGCGCGGTTTTGAGCACGC
>JAYTHD010000212.1:0-6972 GCA_043732975.1 Verrucomicrobiota bacterium | reverse complement strand
TCCAGGTTTACACGGAACGGCCGACCGGATTTTCCAGCAGCCCGGCCCGACCGGAGGCCGCGCTGGTGGAGGGACCCCGTTTTGTTCCCACCGACATGTTCGCCGCGCCGGACGATTTGGAAGTCACACTCTGGGCCACTTCGCCGCTCCTTTTTAATCCCACCAACATGGACTTCGACGACCAGGGCCGGCTCTACGTCGCCGAGGGCGTCAACTACCGGGGCAAGGCCGGCCGGCGTCCGGAGGGTGATCGCATCGTCCTGCTGGAGGACACCACCGGTGCCGGCAAGGCGGACAAGAGCACGGTGTTTGTTCAGGAAACCGCGCTGGCTTCACCTCTCGGCGTGGCCGTGTTCGACAACCGGATCGTAGTCTCGCAGCCACCGGATCTGATCGTTTACACGGATGTGAACCGGGACGGAAAATTCGATCCCGCCGTGGATCGCCGCGAGGTGTTGCTGACGGGCTTCGGAGGACGTCAGCACGACCACAGCCTGCACAGCGTCACCGCGGGTCCGGATGGCCAGTGGTATTGGAACCAGGGCAACACCGGCGCGAAATTCACCGACAACTCGGGCAAGACCTTTCGCATGGGCAGCCCGTACATGATGCAGGAAATCGCCGGTCAACGGAGTGATGATGGCAACGTGTGGATCGGCGGCTTCACCGCCCGGATGAATCCCGACGGCACGCAGGTCCGCGTCCTTGGGCACAATTATCGGAACAGCTACGAACAGACGGTGACCTCCTACGGTGACCTGTTTCAGAGCGACAACGACGATCCCCCGGCGTGTCGCGTGACGTCGATTCTCGAAGGCGGCAATGCGGGGTTTGCTTCCGCGGATGGCAAACGTTCCTGGGGTGCGGATCGCCGTCCGGGCCAGGACACACCCACCGCCGAATGGCGTCAGGAAGATCCCGGAACCATGCCCGCTGGCGATGTGTACGGCGGTGGTTCACCGACCGGCGTTGCCTTTTATGAAAACGGCGCTTTGGACAACAAATGGCGCGGTCTGCTGCTGGCCTGCGAGGCGGGGAAGAACGTCGTCTTTGGATATCTTCCGCGACCCCGGGGCGCCGGCTTCAAACTGGAGCGATTCGACTTCCTGACCTCTAATAAGGAACGGCAATGGGCCGGATCGGACTTCCTCGGCGGCCGGGCCACCGGTGAACTCAAAACCCTGTTCCGGCCCAGCGATGTCTGTGTCGGCCCGGATGGAGCGATCTACGTGGCGGACTGGTTTGATCCCGGCGTGGGCGGGCACGGAACGCGGGACAACGGATGGTTTGGCTCGATCTATCGCGTCGCGCCCAAGGGCTTCAAATCGCGCGTGCCGAAGCTGAATCTGCAGACCACGGAAGGCCAGATCGAGGCGCTCAAGAGCCCGGCTGTGAACGTGCGCTTCACCGGGTTTGATTGCCTTCACCAAAAGGGAGCCGCCGCCGTCCCCGCCGTGGCCGCGCTGATGAAACGGGACGAAAATCCCTATCTGGTCGCCCGCGCCGTCTGGTTGCTGGCGCAATTGGGGGACGCCGGCCGCGCCCATGTACTTCCTCTGCTCCGCTCGAAAGACGACGAAGTGCGTCTGGTCGCCTATCGGGCCCTGCGCCGCGCCAATCATGACGTCCTCGCGATGGCCCGCCGGATGGCCGACGATCCGTCCGCGGCGATCCGACGCGAAGTCGCGGTGACGCTCCGGGATGTCCCGGCGGAGGCGAGTGTCCCGACGTTGGTCGAGCTCGCCCGCCAGTTTGACGGCACAGACCGGACCTACCTTGAAGCCCTCGGACTGGGCAGCCTTGGCAAGGAACGCGAAGTCTACGCCGCGCTGGCGAAGGTGATGGGTGGACCGGCGGAGGCGTGGACGGACGCCTTTGCCTGGCTGGCCTGGCGGTTGCATCCCGAGGATGCCGTGCCGGATTTCAAGGCGCGCGTTTTGTCCGACAAACTTTCCAACGACCAGCGCAAACTCATGCTCACCGCGCTGGCCTTTGTGCCCACCCGCGCGGCGGCTGGCGCCATGATCGAGATCGCCAACCTGAAGACCACGCCGTTTCAGGACCTCGCCAAATGGTGGCTCCTCAATCGCAAGGGCAACGACTGGCAACCCTTCGATGTCGAAGGCGGCATGAAGGCACTGGGCATTTATGATCCGGACAAAGTGGAACTCGTGGGCGTGGAAATGCCGGCCGAAAAACCCGACGCTCCCAAACTTCCGTCCGTGGCCGAGATCCTAAAATTAACCGGCGATTCCCAACGCGGACTGCAATTGGCCACCGGCGTGTGCGTCGTCTGTCACCGGATCGGCGACGTCGGAACCGACTTCGGCCCCGCGCTCACGACCTTCGGCAAACAACAGACCCGCGAGATCATCATCCAGGCGATTGCCGAACCTTCGGCCACCATTTCCCACGGGTTCGAAGGCAGTGAGGTCAAGACCAAGGACGGACTCACGATCCTCGGCATGGTGCTGTCGACCGGCGATCCGCTCCTCATCAAGTGCATGGGAGGTCTCGTGCAAACGGTGCCCCAGGCGCGGATCAGTTCCGTGAAGAAGATGAACCGCTCCCTGATGTATACGCCGCAGATCATCGGTCTCGACGCCCAGGGCATCGCGGACATCACCGCCTATCTCCAGAGCCGGTAGGCCCGAAGACTTCATTTATTTTGGCTGCCCGCGTTGCGGGAGGCACCTTGGTGCCCGTATCACATGACTCGTCTCCACCTGATGTCACGCCGTCGTCGCGCCGCGGTCCTTCTGGCCTTGGCCGTATCCCTCGTGACCACGCCGTCCGCCCGCAGCGCTGCGCCGGTGCCCCCGGACCCGCACCCGCTCAAGCCCCGGACCGGTCTGCCGCCGTTTCAATTTCAGGCGGCCACGGACCGACTCCCGAATTATGTCCCGAGTGAAAAATGGGGTGTTCAGGGTGCGCCGTTGACGCAGATGCAGGTGCCGCTGTCCCCGGAGGAATCGGCGCGGCACCTGGTGGTGCAGCCCGGATTTTCGGTGTCGCTCTGGGCCGCGGAACCGCAGATCGTTAAACCCATCGCCCTGGGGTGGGACACACGCGGCCGGCTGTGGATCGCCGAGACGGTCGATTATCCGAACGACCAGCAACCCGAAGGCCAGGGCCGCGATCGGATCAAGATTTGCGAGGACACCGACGGCGATGGCCGGGCCGACAAGTTCACCGTCTTCGCCGAACATCTGTCGATTCCGACCAGCCTGTGTTTCTCCAATGGTGGAGTGATCGTGATCGAAGGCGGGCACACACTTTTCCTGAAGGATACCGATGGCGACGATGTGGCCGACGAACGCCGGGTGCTCTTCAGCGGTTGGGGCATGGGCGACACACATGCGACGGCCAGCAATCTCCGCTACGGCGACGACGGCTGGATCTGGGGCACGGTCGGCTACAGCGGTTTCCAAGGGCAGGTCGGCGGCAAGGAAGTGAAGTTCTCCATGGGCGTTTACCGGTTTCGACCGGACGGCTCGGAATTGGAATTCATCCGTTCCAGCAACAACAACACCTGGGGCCTGGGCCTGAGCGAGGACGGCGTGGTGTTCGGTTCCACGGCGAACAACAACGCCAGCTGGTACATGGCCATCCCGAATCGTTTTTACGAAAACGTCCGCGGCTGGGCGGCCACGCGCATGGAGACGATCGCCGACAGCCAGAACTTTTATCCGATCACCCCCAAGGTGCGGCAGGTCGACGCCCACGGCCGCTACACGGCGGGTGCCGGCCACGCGCTGTATACGGGGCGCGCCTTTCCTTCGGAGTATTGGAACCAGGTGGCCTTCGTCGCCGAGCCCACGGGGCATCTGGTGGGCTATTTCCGACTGGAAGGCAGCGGCGCGGATTTTCGCGCCGTGAATCAAGGCAGCTTTCTCGCGAGCGATGACGAGTGGACGGCTCCGATCCTGGCGGAGACCGGACCCGATGGCGCACTTTGGGTGATTGATTGGTATAATTACATCGTGCAGCACAACCCGGTGCCCAACGGCTTCA
This sequence comes from Verrucomicrobiota bacterium, assembly GCA_043732975.1. Classification (GTDB taxonomy): domain Bacteria; phylum Verrucomicrobiota; class Verrucomicrobiia; order Limisphaerales; family UBA9464; genus CANIZL01. Next base: position 2,958 of record JAYTHD010000212.1, on the reverse strand, counting down.
AGAACGGCCGCGGCAACGCCTATGACACCACGCTCCGCGACAAGCGACACGGCCGCATCTACCGCGTGACCGCGGACGGCGCGCCGAAAATGAAGGCACCGGTGCTCGCCAACGCGCCGGTGGCGGATTTAATCGCGGCGTTGAAACACCCGACGCAGGTCGTGCGAATGCAAGCCCAGCGCTTGCTCGTGGAACGGGGTGATCGCTCCATCATTCCCGCGTTGGTAGCGATGACCCGCGACACCGCACTGGACGCGGCCGGCCTGAACGTCGGAGCGATCCAGGCGTTGCGGACGATGCAAGGCTTGAACGGCGGCGAGGAAGCCTTCACCGCCATGACGGCGGCCCTGAAACATCCGTCGGCGGGCGTGCGCCGCACCGCCGTCGCCGCCCTGCCGCGGAATGGCGAAGCCGCGTCGGCACTCGCCAGCTCGGGAGCACTGACCGACACCGCTCCTCAGGTCCGGTTGGCGGCCCTATTGGCGCTGGCGGAAATGCCGTCCACGGGCGATGGCAGCGAGGCCATCTTCGCCGCCTTGCGTCAACCGTCCAACACGACGGACCGCTGGCTGCGCGACGCGCTGGTGGCGGCCGTGGTGCGCAATGCCGGTTCCGTTGGCCGACTTCTCCTGGAACAGAAAACGGAACTGCCCGAGGGCGCGTTGGAAGTGCTCCGCATTTTCGCCCGGCACGTGGGCGCCGGGGCCCCGGAGTATGGACCGCGCGTTGTGACGCAGACGGTCGAACTTCCCGCTCCGACCGTGGAGGCCGTGTTCGCCGGCCTCGCCGCGGGCTGGCCGGAAGGTCGCCGGCCCACCTTTGAAGCAGCCGACTTGCGGGAGGCGGTCAACAAGACCTCGCCGGCCGCCCAGGCGGAATTTCTGTTGCTCGCCCAGAAGTGGAATGCGCTGGGTGATTTCCCGGAATTGCTGACCAAAGCCACGAGTTCTTCCCTCGGCGTGGTGCAACAGGCCACGGCCACCGACGCCGCCCGCGTGAATGCCGCCCGCGCCTTGATTCGCCTCGCCGATACGGACGCCAACCTCACCGCCCTGCTCCGCGAAATCACTCCCGTCGCGACACCCGCCTTCGCCATCGGCCTGCTCGAAGCCGCCGGGAACAGCCGGGCCGCGGGAACCGGAGCGAAAATACTAGGCGCCTGGAAAAGCCTGACCCCAACCGCGCGCCGCACGGCCGTCTCCCAACTGATGCGTCGTCCCGAGTGGTCGGAGGCCCTGTTGGACAGCGTGGCCAAGGGCGAGCTTCTGCCCAGCGACCTGGGCCCGCAGCAGTGGCAGCAATTGCGTCAAAGCGGTAATGCCAAGCTCGCCGAACGCGCGCGTGAATTGCAGAATCCTGGGAAGAATCCGACCGCGGATCGGGAAGCCGTCGTGAAACAGTTCCTGCCCGTCGCCGCCAAGACCGGCGACGCCGCGCGCGGAAAAGAGGTCTTCACCCTCAATTGTGCGGTGTGCCACAAGATTGATGGCGTCGGCCAGAATATTGGTCCCGACCTCAGCGGCGTCGGCGTGCGACCCAAGGCGGAGATCCTGACGGAGATTCTCGATCCCAATCGCTCGGTGGAAGCGAACTATCGGCTCTGGAACGTCACCACGAAGGCGGGCGAGACCTTTGCCGGTCGCCTGGACGGTGAAACGGCCACCAGCATCGAGTTGCTCGATCTCACCGGCCATCGCCAAGTCCTCCAACGGTCCGCGTTGGCGAGCCTGGAATCCTCGAATCAATCAATCATGCCAACCGGCCTGGAAGCCATGGGCGAGGCCGACCTCGCCTCCCTGCTGGAGTACCTGGCGGCCACGCGGCACTGAGCGGCCGATTTTTGCGGCCGAAGGCCAGCAAACAAGGTGGAGCGAGACTCCCGGCGAGCTAAGTTGCGGGGCCAACTTCTCGGTGGAGCGAGACTCCGTCGAGCCAGTCGGTGACGAAGTCAGTCCCCAACGCGGCTGCCTCGCGGAGACTCTCGGCCCACCGATTTTTGCGGCCGAAGGCCGGCAAACAAGGTGGAGCGAGACTCTGTCGAGCCAGTCTGTGAAGGAGTCGCGTCTCATTCCCCCACCATTACCAGCTTGCCGGTCCGGATGGATTCCTCCTCCGCTTCGCACAAGGCCACGGCGCTGGCCGCCTCCGCCGCGGTGACAATCTGCGGCGCCTGGCCGAGGTGGATGCATTCCAGAAAATGCTTCAACTCCCCGACATAGCCATCGCCACCGTCGGGCTTCAACGTGGCGGGCGGAGCGCCGGGCACGATGAGGCGCAGGGCATCGACACCACGGCTGCCATCGAAATCGAGCGTCGCCCGCTCGAAGTTCACGGTATAGGCCATGTTGAAGCCAAACCCTGCCGTCATCGCCCAACTGCCCTCGGCACTGACCGTCGGACCTCCGGGATATTGATAGAGCGCCACGACGTGATCGATGGCGCCACTGACCTTGCTGTAGCCGCTCGCAAAAACCGCCGTCGGGCGACCAAAACAATACTGGAGGAAATCCACATCATGGATATGCAGGTCCAACAGGGCACCGCCGGAATCGCCGCCTTTTAGGAAATGGTTGTGCCCCCAGGCCGGCGCTTGGGCGACCCGCCGAAAGCGCGCGTCCAACACCCGGCCGTACGTGCCCGCGACCACCGCCTGCTTGAGCCAGGCGTATTCCGGCCAGAAGCGCAGACACATCGCCGGCATGATAAAGACGCCCCGATGGGCCGCGGTGGTGGCGGCCTCGACGATTCGTTGAGCGTCCCGCGACGTCCGGGCCAGCGGCTTTTCGACCAGCACATGTTTTCCCGCGGCCAGGGCGGCGAGAGCGAGATCGACGTGGGTCCGGGTCGGCGTGCAAATATCAATGACCTGGATTTCCGGATCAGCGAACAGTTGCTCGAGATCCCGGTACGCTTTGACGGTGGACATATCCAACCGGAGCGGGCTTGGATCGCCGACGT